>NZ_DAWEMK010000074.1:3520-5593 GCF_052362415.1 Paratractidigestivibacter sp.
TGCTTGACCTCGGCTGTATTGAATCGGGCACCCGCATCCTCCGCCTGTTTGCGCATGGATTCCATGAGGTCATACCCGTTCACCTTGGGAATCCCGGGGTAATTCTCGATCTCCGAGGTAAGAAGCGGCTGCCCTCCGTACGACGCCTTCTCGAGGACGAGAACATCGAGGAGCTGACGACGGGCGTACAGGGCTGCGGCGGTCCCGGCGGGACCGGATCCTACGATAACAAGGTCGTGTGTCGGCATAAATAACCTCCCTTAGCCGATTGCGTGGCTCAAGAGAGGTCTACCCGAAAACAAAGAATCACACGCCGCTGGAGCCGAATCCACCGCAACCGCGATCGGTCTCGTCCAGCTCATCGACTTCCTCGAGTTCGACGACGGGAACTTTTTGGATCACGAGCTGGGCAATGCGCTCGCCGCGCTCAATATGAATAGGATTATGAGGATCCAGGTTTATGGCGCATACCTTGAGCTCTCCGCGGTAATGGGCATCGATGAGGCCAGGCGTGTTCGCCATCGAGAGCCCCTCGCGAAGCGCAAGGCCGCTGCGAGGCTGCACGAAGCCAGCGTAACCGTCGGGAATCGCTATGGCCAGGCCCGTCGCGACGAGCCTGCGCTCAAAGGGCTCGAGCGTCACGTCCTCATTGGATCGCAGGTCGAGCCCGGCGTCGCCATCGTATGCGTAGCTCGGGAGCTCAACGGACGGATCGAGTCTCTTGATGGGAAGCTTGATGCGATCACTCATCGGCGATGCTCCTCAGCTCTTCCATGAAGTCGTCGACATCCTTGAACTCGCGATACACGGAGGCGAACCGAATATAAGCGACTTTGTCGACCTTCATGAGCTTCTTCATGACCATATTCCCGATGTCAATCGAAGAGACCTCGGTGATGCCGCCGTCGCGAAGCTCGGCCTCGATATCGTCGATGAGGCCGTTGAGGACGCTAACGTCGACGTTCCTCTTTACCGTCGCGGCAAAGAGCCCGCGCATGAGCTTTTGGCGTTCAAAGGTCTCTTTGCGACCATCACGTTTGATGACGATCAGAGGGGTCTCTTCGCAGCGCTCGTAGGTCGTGTAACGGAAACCGCACTTGGCGCATTCCCTGCGGCGCCTGATGGCATCGTTGTTCTCGGACGGCCTTGAATCGACGACCTTCGATTCGCTGAATCCACATCGGGGGCAGCGCACGTTTGTCCTCCTTGCATAGGCTGCCCTAACCGTATCACACAGATGCGGGCTCCGGGACGGTGAGGCGCTGGCCAATTTCCAGATTCGATTCCTGGAGAGAATTGCGGCTGCGGATCCAGTCGACGACGTCCGACGTCGAGGCGCCTTCGGGGCAATGCTCGCTGGCGATGCCCCAGATAGTGTCCCCAGAGGCGACGAGAACCTGCTCGGTTGGCGCGTCCTGCAGAATGTTCGCGACCGTTGAGGCGCGGACGGCATCCATCGCGTACACGGCACAAGCCAGGAACACGGCTCCCGCGACGCAAAGGATTGCGCAAAGCACCGGGAACGGGGTGTTCTTTGCGGCAGCGTCTGCAATGCGTTCCGCCGATTTGCCGCGCCCGCCCTCGATCAGGTAAAGCCGTGGGGCCGCCTCGGCCTTCAGGGCGCTCGTCCCGTCGAAACCGAAACCTGCGAGGTTCTGCTTGATCGTTGATTCCATCGTGTGACTGCCTTTCCGTCCGAGTTTTTACGCTTTCCTTTATACGGAGGGGACGGGACAAGAATTACAGTGGACAAATGTTCGTGCGTACATCTGTATGTATCGTAAGACGCACACATGTTCTCGTCAAGAATAATCGAACGCCCGTTTGCAGAAAACATTTGTTTGCGGTAGCATTGGCTCACGGACAAAGGAGGCACCCATGGCTAAGGGCAAGATCGGCAAGCGTCAACGGGCTATCTACGAGTACATCTGCGCTTACTCCAAGGAGCACAGCTACCCGCCCTCGGTTCGCGAGATCGGCGCCGCCGTCGGCCTGGCCTCCCCCTCCACGGTCCACATGCACCTGAAGGCGCTGGAGAGCGCCGGCCTCATCAAGCGCGACCCAAAGAAGCCG
>NZ_DAWEMK010000074.1:5603-6594 GCF_052362415.1 Paratractidigestivibacter sp.
GCCGAGGACTATCGAGGTTCTTCCCGAGGACGGCGAGCAAGAGCCTCAGAAGCTCGCTGAGGTCAAGCAGGACGCGAACAACAACTGCATCTCGCTGCCCGTCGTCGGCAGGGTCGCCGCCGGCACCCCCATCCTTGCCGAGCAGAACGTCGAGGAGTCTCTTACGCTGCCCACGAGTATCGTCGGCGACTCGAGCTCCTTCATACTCCGCGTCCGCGGCGAGTCGATGATCAACGCCGGTATCTTCGATGGCGACTACATCGTGGTCAAGCAGCAGTCCGATGCCCGCAACGGCGAGATCATCGTCGCCCTCATCGACGACTCCGCCACCGTGAAGACTTTCTATCGCGAGAAGGACCGGATCAGGCTTCAGCCCGAGAACGACACGATGGAGCCCATCTACGCCGATAACCCCACTATCATCGGCAAGGTCACGGCGCTTATCCGCTCGGTCTGCTAAGCATGCCTGAGCAAATCCACACGACGAGCGAAGCTCCCGGGAAGGCAAGCACAAGAATTCACTTGTACGATGCTATCCGGGGGCTTTGCGTTATCTCGATGGCGGGGTTCCATTATTGCTACGACCTCGTGGAGCTCGCCGGCGTTGACCTGGGTTGGTTCAGGCCGCCCTTTGAGAACGTGTGGAGGGCGAGCATATCCTGGTCGTTCCTCTTTTTGGCCGGGCTCATGTGCTCGTATTCGCGCAACAACCTGCGGAGGTCGGTGAAGTACGGTCTCGTCGCCCTGCTGATCTGGGCCGTGACCACGATCGCCGCTGTGGACATTCCGATATCGTTCGGGATCATTTTCTGCATGGCGGCATCTACCCTGGTCTATGCGCTGTTGCAGCGCGCGAGGATCGCGCCTCGGGGCTTCGTGGCAGCGCTGGCGCTCTTCGTCTTGTTCGTCTGCGCCCTCGGCGTGCCGCGCGGTATCGTTCAGCTCGGAAGCTTTAAGCTCGCGCTCCCCGGATCGTGGTACTCGACCGAAT
>NZ_DAWEMK010000074.1:6604-8938 GCF_052362415.1 Paratractidigestivibacter sp.
TCTCTTGGCTGGGCTTTCCGGGGCCGAGGTTCTCCTCGGGGGACTACTATCCCCTGCTCCCCTACACGCTCATGTATCTTGCCGGCGCCGCCGTAGGGCCCGTCATCAAGGCCCGTGGATTGCCGGGGCCACTCATGAGGTTCAGGTGCAAGTCGTTGGAGTTCATTGGCAGGCATGCGCTTCTCGTGTACGTGCTGCACCAGCCACTGCTGCTCTTACTGAGCGGAGTCGCTCTCTAAGCCGTCATCGACTTTATACGGCTCCAAGGTGGCCCGCATGCGTTCCGATGCCTTCAGCGTGGCCAAGAGGCCGCCGTCGACGTATCTCTCGCGGATGACCTGACAGCGCTCGTGGCACATCTTGAGCAGGAGCCCCTTGCTGTACGGGATGAGCGCCGTAATCGTCTCGTCGCCGGCGGCCGCCTCGCGCCCAATGCGGTACAGCAGCCCATCGATGCCGATGCCCTCCTTCGCGGAGACGAGTACGGCATCGGGGTTCTCGACTTGGAGGGCCTTTTTCTGGTCGGGCTCGAGAAGGTCCACCTTGTTCAGGACCAAGACGCGGCGGATTCCGTCCGCCTCGATGTCCTTGAGGATCGAGTTCACGGCCGCCATCTCGTCTTTCCAGCGGACGTCGGAGGCGTCGGCCACAAGCAGGATCAGGTCTGCTGCGCGGACCTCGGCCAAGGTCGACTTGAACGACTCCACGAGCGTCGTGGGGAGCTTCTGGATGAAGCCGACGGTGTCTGTGAGGGTGAGCTTGCGTCCTTCCTCGAGGGTCATGGAGCGCGTCGTTGGGTCGAGCGTGGCAAAGAGCTCGTCTTTCGCGTAAACGCCTGCTCTGGTGAGCTTGTTGAGCAGCGACGACTTGCCTGCGTTCGTGTACCCCACGAGCGCGACGCGGTACACGCCGGAGTCCCAGCGCGCCTTGCTCTGCACTCCCCTGCGCTTCTCGAGCTCCGCGAGCTCCCGGCGAAGCGTCGAGATCCTGTCGCGGATCAGGCGGCGGTCCACCTCGAGCTGGCTTTCGCCCTGGCCGAATCGGCTTCCGATGCCGCCGCGGGTCTGCTCGCCCACGAGGTGGCTCCACATGCCCCTCAGCCTCGGGAGCACGTACTGGAGCTGCGCGAGCTGCACCTGGAGGCGCCCCTCGCGCGTCTTTGCGTGCTGCCCGAAGATATCGAGGATAAGCGCCGTGCGATCGAGGATCTTGACGGGCTCCCCCACCGCTTTCTCTAAGTTCGATTGCTGCGACGGCGTGAGCTCGTCGTCGAAGATGACGACGTCGGCGTCGAGGTTATGGACGTAGCTGACGAGCTCCTCGACCTTGCCCTTGCCGATGAAGGTTTTTGGCACCGGGGCGTCGAGGCGCTGCTTCATGGTGAGGACGACCTCGGCCCCATCGGTCAGGGCGAGACGCGCGAGCTCGGCGAGCGAATCGTCGCAGCTCCAGTTGCCGATTCCCCGGTCCACTCCGACGAGGATTGCTTTTTCCGTGACTGGCGCGGTGTAGAACGGCTTGAAGCGACCCATGCTACTCTTCCTCGGCGGCGCGATGCGTCGCCGCCCGATAATCGTCGACAATGGCCTTCACGGCCTCGTCGGCGTCGATCTGGTCCATGTCCAGCCACTGGGCGCGACCGTCCCTGCGCAGCCACGAGAGCTGTCGCTTTGCGTAATGGCGGGTCCGCACCTTGATGAGCTTGACCGCTCCATCCAGGGAGACCTCGCCGTCCAGGTAATCGAGGATCTCCTTGTAGCCGATCGCCTGTCCGGCGGTGGAGTTCTTCGTGAGGCCCTGCTCGCGGAGCGTCTTCACCTCATCAAGAAGCCCTGACGTGACCATGAGGTCCACGCGTTGCTCGATCCTGCGATAAAGGCGGTCCCGGTCCATAGCCACGGCCCAGATGCGCGCGTCATAGTGCGGTTTTCGGCAAAGAAGCCCCTCGTGGTGCTCGGCGTAGCTTTTGCCCTCGTCCAGAAGCTCGAGAGCGCGCACGACGCGCCTCGAGTTGTTCGGGTGGATGATCTCCGCGCTTTTGGGATCGCGCTCCCGCAGGAGGCTGTAGAGGGCGTCGGGACCTTCGTCGGCGAGGAGCTTCTCGTACCGGGCGCGGTTGTCGTCGCCCTTCTCGCCGGAGGGGAACCGCATCTCGTCGATCACGCTGTCGAGATAGAGCCCGGTCCCTCCGCAGAGGATGGGCGGAGTGCCGCGTCGAAGCAAACCGTCGATGCACACGCGGCATTCCGCCTGGAAAACCTGAACGGAGAAATCGACGCCAGGATCGCAGACATCCACCATGTGCAGCGGAACGAGGCGCTGGTCAAGCGGCGT
>NZ_DAWEMK010000075.1:0-8433 GCF_052362415.1 Paratractidigestivibacter sp.
TGCGGTTATCGGGGACGCTGCAGGCCCCTGCGTGCTCCTTCGCGCGGATATGGACGGGCTGCCGGTCGCCGAGCGCTCAGGCGAGCCGTGGGCTTCCGTCAACGGCTGCGCACATGCCTGCGGGCACGATATGCACGCGACGTCATTGCTGGGTGCGGCGCGGCTGCTCAGGGCTCGGGAAGGCGCGATCCGCGAGCTCGGCGGTTGTGTAAAGCTCCTATTTCAGCCGGGGGAGGAGACGCTTACCGGAGCCGCAGCGGTCGTCGCCGACGGAGTCCTTGAGTCCCCGCACGTGGACGCCGCCTTTGCACTGCACGTGAACGGCCGCTGCCCGATGGGACTTATGCTCTATGGGGAGGAACAATCTGCTGGGGTATGGGGTTTTCGGATCCGCTTGCGCGGGCATGGCGGGCACGGGTCTATGCCGCATAAGTGCATCGACCCGATTATCGCGGGAGTTCATGTGCACCTTGCCATCGATGAGGCGATGCACCGTGAGTTCGCCGCGGGGACCGAGGTGGTGCTCTCCATCGGGAAGTTCGAGGCCGGCAGCGCACCGAATGTGATCCCGGACGAGTGCGTGCTCGAGGGCACGGCGCGGGCGTTCGACGCGGAGGTCATGGCCAAGGTCAAGACTCGTGTTCGAGAGGTCGTCGGAGGCGTCGCGTCGACTTACCGCGTCTCGGCCGAGGTCGAGGACCTCTCGGACGTCCCGCCGCTGGTTGTCGATAGCATGATGACGGATGCGTGCCTCGCGTACGTAGGCGCGGCCGAGCCGGAGATGCGCTTCCGCGGGATCCAGCATACGCTGGGCGCTGAGGACTTCGCGTTCTTCTCGGAGCGCGTGCCATCCGCGTACTTCACAGTTGGTGCTGCCGCCTGGGACGCCGAGGAGCACTTCTCGATGCACGACCCGAGGATCCGGTTCGACGATGGGGCCTTGCCGCTGTGCGCCGCTGCGTATGCGGCGGCTGGTCTCGGCTGGCTCGCTGATAAAGCTCAGTAATTCGTTATCGGTTTTTACCGGACGCCGAATCTGAGGATTTCTCCTGATTTAGAACGCAAGAAGCGCTTATGAGGAGCGGTGCCGCGCACACGATGGCAAATACATATCGGGTTGGCTCCCCTCCCATCACAGAGACAGGAGCAATAGCCAAAGGGATTAGCGAAGCAAGCACCGGCATGGCCAAAACCAGTCGTTGGAGTCGACTGTTGCGGGATTTGTCGAGCAAAAGGAACAAGGTTAACAACGGCACAATCGTTGCCCATGTGCTCCTAAAGAACAATACGTTAAGAACCGGCATTGATTGAACGGCGCGGTAGATGGTTTCCGCTGACTTGCCGCCGCTGGTGATCTGGTCATTCCAGTCTGTGCACGTCTCTATTCCATCGTCGTGCCACCCGGAATACGTCAGCACTACCATGTAATTCGGTGTTCCAGCCAGATCGGTTCGGAACGTAATCCATCCATCCACGAGGCCGAGCCAAGACTCTAGGTGGCCTCTAGGGTGCTTCAAGGTGTTCTTTGCCCACAATTTTACGAAGTCTCCCATTCGCTTATCGTTATGGAGGCCTCGTTCCTTGACCGGATCGACAATCTGCCAGTTGTAGCGCGAGGGAATCTCGTCGCAGTCCACCAGCAGAAAGTCATCAATTAAGCTGCGGTCCTCTGAGGTGAGGTCATCGCTGTTGAAGGTGACGTCGTGCGCGACCTGTTGGATGAGCGTCGCGATGGCCTCCTGCTTTCCGCCCGGCTGAACATAAAATGCCGGAAGAATAAGCTTCGGGAACACGATGAAGACTATGGCGAATACAACTGCTGCCGCAGCCGCCGACCTGACCAACGATTCCTTTTTGCGATATGCAAGCAGAAGAGGGACAAAACAAAGGAGTACTACATAGCCGGTGGTTTTCTTTGTAAGGGAGGATATCAGCGCGCATACGATCATGGCGATCAATACCCGCGGGTTTTGTAGCTCTTTGCCGTTTGATTTAACGATTAGGAATAGTTGCAGAGCAAATCCAAGGAAGAAGGCGCAGGATAGGGTGTCTTTTGCGACTGAGCAAAACATTAGAGGGATAAAGGGGAAGAGCGACACGAAGCAAAGTAGCGCCAAACTTCCGATGCAGCCAAGTCCGCTATCGTGAAGTTCCCAGATAAACCGAGAGAAAAAGTAAATCGCGATTGCGCTTTGAATACAAATAAGAACGAACAAACCCTTGCTCACGCTGTTAAACAGGCTATTCCCCAAATCCGCGAACCATCCAAGTATGAGTGTCATCGAATAGGGGTGATGATCGGACAAGGTAACAAGTCCGAAGTGTTCAAGCAGCTCTTGGGATGTATCGCTCCAGTAAATACCGGGGAAAAAGAGCACCAGCCACGGAATCCAGCAGAGAAGAATAACGATACACATGATAGCCGTTGATGTCTGCTTGTTCCTGCTGAACAAAAAACGGTCAACGGCAGAAGCGCCATTGGATATTGTTTTGACAATTGCATTCTTTTCCAATTGCAACGTGCCGCTGCCGGCGAGTACGAAATCGACGATCGCGAACAGCGCAACAAAGAAAACGGCGAAAAGCACCAGAGATGCCGCAAAAGAGATCGTGTCGAAGATTAGCTTGCCATTATTCGCGGCGACAGTATCGCCAAGGGTGAACAGCAAAGCGAGTGCTATGGGCAGCAGCCAGCGAAGTTTTATTTGTTGCTTCATCAAAAAAGAGCCCTTTCCAGTTTCCAGCTGCAATTGGTGGATACGCGAGTTCTCGCAAGATTTTGTTTCGATCCCTATATGTATCCTAAAGACTGAACAACCATTTTACAGCAGGTGTTTTTCTTAATAGATCAGAGACAATTGAGAGAAGCACTTGTATCGACAGGACGAAGAGCGCTGAGATGATGAGGCGAGTCGCTGGAGATAGGCTTTGAGGAATGAAATAGTCGACGACATGAGTTCTTGCCGCTGCTGTCAATACAAACATGTGCAGAAGATAAACACCTAGAGTATTCGAGCCCATGAAGGTGGCAAATCTCTTGATCTTGCTGCTATTTATGGCGTTACCTAACGCCAAACATAAAATGACCAGTGCGATTGTCTCAAGTAAGGTCATGGGGAGCCAGTACCCATTTTTTGTCGAAAAGGGACCAACTAGCTTGCCGCTGTATTGAGCTTCATGAAGAGCAACAGTGATACCAACAGAAACAATGGCGAGCGCGACAAGCGCGAATGCCGTCGGGGAATGCTTTCTTACGGCATCCGTGGCTCTCTTTGAGCCAAGAAACCCGCCAACAACAAAATAAACTATCAGGTATCCATAGGGCCCGAATATATTTAGATTAGATATGGGCTGAAGCGTGGCGCTCAGCTTGGTTCCAGGGCTTCCGAAGAAGGCCTCTGCGACAGATCTGATTCCATCCAGCCCGAATGTTAAAAGAGCCAACGCTCCGATGGCGATGGCCAAGGGACGTTTATCCTCGTTATCGAATGCGAGTTTGATAATTGGAAGGATTGCGTAAAGAGCGATAAGAGCCTCGAGGAACCAAAAATGGCCGGTAAGGTAGCCATCCACGCCGGTGTTCCCGAGGAGGATGGAAACGACCTGCGCGACGCCGATGCTGGGGGATCCCAGTATGCGATAGGCGACAATATGAATGCCTCTCCAAATAAAGAGAAGCATCGCTACCCTGAGCAGCTTGCGTGCATGCTTCTTTACGTTTAGCGGTTTATTGAGCAATATGGCGCCATTCACGGTTATGAAGGTAGGCACGCAAACCACGGTGATTGCCATTGCTGCTCTTGTGATTCTTGAGTCGGGGATACTTCCGACGTAAAAAGAGTAATGAAGCAGGACCACGAGGAACATCGCGAGGACTTTTGCGATGTCGTAGCCGACAACCCTTGTTTTCGTGTTTGCGATGGCAGTGCCAGGTTGGTTCTTATCTTCAGAATTAACGAGTGGCAAGCATGTCTCCTAGTGGATACCATTATTCTAGAGCGGGTCTCATATCTTTGTAGCTATAAATGTTACCTGGCGCGCATTGCTTACGAGATGGCATAGTCTAGTATTTATCACAGTTTTCAACCTTAAGATCGGCTTTCTGCGGAGAGATATCTATGTCGAATGCCCAGCCAATAATCGCCGCGCTCGTGCCCTGCTACAATGAGTCGCTCACCATCGCGAAGGTGTGCGACGATTTCAAGAAGTACCTGCCCGAAGCGACGGTCTACGTCTACGACAACAACTCCTCGGACGGGACCGCCGAGATCGCGGCCGAGCACGGTGCGGTTGTGGTTCACGAGGGGCGTCAGGGCAAGGGCAACGTGGTCCGTCAGATGCTGCGCGACATCGATGCCGACTGCTACGTGATGGTCGACGGCGACGATACCTACCCGATCGAGCAGGTCCGCGAGGTCATCGCCCCCATCCTCGATGGCACGGCGGATCACGTGGTAGGGGACCGCCTCTCTAACGGCACCTACGCCGCGGAGAACAAGCGCGCCGGGCACGGATTTGGCAACGATCTCGTGCGCTGGCTCATCAAGGTGCTCTACGGCTTCGAGTACACCGACGTGATGACGGGTTACCGCGCCTTCAACCGCGAGTTCGCGAAGACGCTGCCGGTGCTCTCCCCGGGCTTCGAGATCGAGACTGAGCTCTCCATCCATGCGGTCGACAAGAACTGGCGCATCGTCCAGGTGCCAATCGATTACCGCGACCGCCCTGAGGGCTCCGAGTCTAAGCTGAACACCGTCTCCGACGGCATCAAGGTCCTGAAGATGATCTTCTCGCTGTTCAAGGACTACAAGCCGCTGGGGGTTCTTCTCGCTGATCGCGCTCGTGTTCTTTGTCATCGGGCTTGTACTGGGCATTCCCGTGATCGCCGAGTTCGCGGCGACGGGTCTGGTCCCGAGGTTCCCGACGGCGATCCTCGCCGTGGCGTTTTGCGGGCTCGCTGCGCTCATGCTCGTGTGTGGCCTCATCCTCGACACCGTGGTCAAGGGCAACCGCCGCGACTGGGAGCTCCGCGCCATCGAGGTCTACGGGCGGAAATAGCGGAAAGTAGCTCGCTGATAGACGGTTTATGGGTAGACAAGCACTGAAGGTGGCGACCGCTTGCGAGGCGAGGGGAGACGCTATGTCTGCTGTGAAGTTCTATCGTTGCGCGCATTGCGGAAACGTCGTAGCTGTGCTGATCGACGGGGGAGTAGCGCCCGTTTGCTGCGGCGAGCCGATGGAGCTGATGCGCGCGGGCACGACCGATGGGGCGCACGAGAAGCACGTGCCTGCGGTTTCGCGCTCCGGCGACGAGCTGCGCGTCCGGGTGGGCGCGGTCGAGCACCCGATGCTGGCCGAGCATCATATCCAGTTCATCGCCGTCGCGTGCGAGAGGCGCCTGCAGGTGGCGCACCTCGCACCGGGCGATGCGCCTGCGGCGACGTTCCGCGTGCCGGCGGACGCGCCGGTGACGGTCTACGAGCTGTGCAACCTTCATGGGCTGTGGAGCGCGGAGGCGTAGGGGCTTCTTACCGGCGTTGCGTGGGCAATGGCTGGCCACGTAATGGCCGGCTGCCGGTGTATTCGCGCGGGAAAGGTAGCCCGTCGGTGATCGTGCGCCGGAAAGCCTGACCGTTGGCGGTCGTGTGCCGGAAAGCTTGACCGCCAGTAATCGCGTGCGGGAAAGCCCGACCGTCGGTAATCGCGCACCGGAATCGGGGAGCGTCGGTACCGACCCTCCCGGTTTTTGGTGCATGATTACCGACGGTCCCGGGTTTTGGTGGACGGTTACCGACGTCCCCTGATTCCGGTGTGCGCTGAACAACGGTCCCCGATTCCGGTGTGCGCTGAACAACGGTCCCCGATTCCGGTGCTCGATTGCCGGCCCTGGACTCAGCAGCTAGTTAGCAAACTCCGGATTGTGGTGCTCAACGATCGCTGCCCCAAGCTCGCGCGTCCTTCTTACTTGGTGATCCAGAACTTGAGGAGCGGGAAGCTCACGACGACGGCGAGCAGGGTGTTGACCACAGACGCGATGGTGCTCGCGAGCGCGGCGTCCATGCCGAAGGTGCCCTGGCAGAAGCTCGTCACGTAGCCGGGGAGGACGAGGTTGACGACCACGATGAGCACGGCGAGGATCGCGTACTTCCACGCGGCGTCGCCGTAACCGCCCTCGGACTTGAAGACCCACTTCATCTGGACAAAGAAGTTGACGACCTGCGCCATGACCTCGGCCACGAGGAAGGTGAGGAAGCCGCCGAGGCCGTTGGAGCCCGGGTCGGTGTAGTTGAAGATGAGGAACTGGAACGGCTGCGTGAGCTGCATCGTGTTGACGAAGAGCGCCGCGCCGCCGGCCGCGCACACGAGGCGCGTGATGGTCGAGATGTTGGACAGCACGTTGAACTTGATGAACTCCCAGATCGCCTGGTGCTCCTCGGTCCATGTCTTAAAGCTCATGATCGGTTTCCTTTCTGGCGGCTACTTGGACGTGGCGTTCTGGGCAAGGTTGACGACGAACTCGACGATGAAGCGGAGGATGCCGATGATCCAGAAGCCGCGGATCTCCATGACGAGGGCGTCGACCATGCGCATGTTGACCATGCCGTTGGTCATCTTTGCGAGGGCTCGCAGCGGCATGTTCCAAATGAAGAGCACGTTGAGGTTGGGCTTGCCGGACTTCTCGCTGTGCGACTTCATCGCCTTGAGCACGGCCCAGACGATCCAGAAGAGGGGCGAGCGGCCGTGGTTGAGGTCGCGGAAGCACATGTTGCGCCCGATCGCCGGCCCCTCGTCGGGCACCGCGTGGCCGAGGAGCGCCTCGAATGACGCGTCGTCCACGGCGAGAACGTCCGTGGACTCGTAGGAGCTGACGTCGCGGCCCTCGTATGGGTCGGGGGCGCCGGTGCCGGCGACCTCGAGCGTCGCCCTCAGGCGGAGGTCACGGCTGCTCGCACCGATGCGCAGCTCGTACGCGCCGCCCTCGGTCTCCCAGGAGCCGGTGCGGTCGTTGAAGTAGCGGAAGGCTTTGTCGTCCAGGGGAATCGTGACCTCGCGGGACTCGCCGGGCGCGAGCTCGACGCGCGCGAAGCCCTTGAGCTCCTGTTCCGCGCGGAAGACCTGGTGGTCGGGCTTGGCCACGTAGAGCTGCGCAACCTCGGCGCCGGCGACCTTACCTGTGTTCGCGACGGTGAAACTCACGCCGCTCGCGGTGGCCTGCAGGTCGCTGTAGGCGAAGGTCGTGTAGCTGAGCCCGTAGCCGAAGGGGAACGCGACCTCGCGACCGGCGGTGTCGAAGTAACGGTACCCGACGTAGATGCCCTCGCGGTACTGGGCCTGCTTCTGGTCGGAGGGGTAGCCGGCGGAGGAGGGCACGTCTTCCCAGCGTAGGGGCCAGGTCTCGGCGAGCTTGCCGGAGGGGCAGACCTTGCCGGTGACGACGTCGAGCGCGGCGCCCGCGCCCGCCTGACCGCCGAGCGCGCAGTAGAGGACCGCGGGGGCCTTCTCCATCCAGGCGGACTCGACGCAGGAGCCGGCGGAAAGGAGCACGACGACGTTGCGGTTCTTCTCCACGACGGCCTTGAGGAGCTCGACCTGGTTCTGGTTCATGCGCATGGTCGGGCGCTCGGCGCCCTCGGACTCCGCGATCTCGTCGAGCGCGAGGGCCAGGATGACGACGTCGGCCTTGCCGGCGAGGTCGAGGGCGGCCGCGAGCTTCTGCTCGTCGGCGCCGCCGTGGCGCTCGAAGCCGGGCTCGTAGCCCACGAGCGCAAGGCCGCTTCCGTCGATCGTGTCGAGCAGGGAGTCGACCTTCGTGGAGTTGACGGCCGAGCTGCCGGCGCCCTGGTAACGCGGGGTCTTGGCGAAGTCGCCGATGAGGGCGACCTTGGTGGCGGCGGGAAGCGGCAGCAGGGGAGAGGCGCCCTCGGCGGGCGCGTCGTTCTTGAGCAGGACGCAGCCCTCGGCCGCGGCCTTGCGCGCGAGCTCGTGGTGGGCCTCCGCGTCGAAGCTGCTCGAAGCCGCCTCGACCGCCGCCCGCGTCGCGAGCGCGACCTCGATGGCCTCGTCGACGCGCGCGTCGATCTGCTCGGTGGTCACGCGTCCGTCGCGGAACGCGGCCATGAGGTCGCGGACGGAGGACTTGCCGGGGGCCGGCATCTCGAAGGTCGAGCCCGCGGCGACGCCCGCCGCGTGGTCGTTCGATCCTCCCCAGTCGGTGACGACGGCGCCGTCGAAGCCCCACTCGTCGCGCAGAATCTCGCTAAGCAGGTGCTCATTCTCGTTCGCGTACACGCCGTTGACCAGGTTGTACGAGCTCATGATGGTCTTGGGCGCGGATTCGCGGACGACGGTCTCGAAGCCGGAGAGGTAAATCTCGCGCAGGGTCCGCTCGTCGAGCACGGAGTCGGACGCTTGGCGGCGGGTCTCCTGGGAGTT
>NZ_DAWEMK010000075.1:8443-8915 GCF_052362415.1 Paratractidigestivibacter sp.
ACTGGATGCCGCGCACGTAGGCGGCGGCCATCTTGCCGGAGAGGTGCGGGTCCTCGGAGAAGTACTCGAAGTTTCGGCCGCACAGCGGGTTGCGCTTGATGCAGAGGCCCGGGCCCAGAAGGACGTTCACACCTTGCGCCACGGCCTCCTCGCCCATGGCCGCGCCGATGCGCTCGCCGAGGTCCTCGTCCCAGGTGTTCGCCACGGTGACGGCGGTTGGGAAGCAAGTCGCGGGCTCAGAGCCGTTGAGGCCGAGGTGATCGGCCGCGCCCGCCTGGTGACGCACGCCGTTGGGCCCGTCGGAGAACTCGATTGCGGGGATGCCGCGCTCGGGCAGCGGCCAGCTCCCGAAGGTTGTCTTGCCCTGGAGGAGCTCGCACTTCTCTTCGAGCGTGAGCTTGCCGATGATGTCCGCGTGCTTCATGCGTGTCCCTTCGCGCCGGTTTTACGACTCTGATGGTAGGCCGAAGGG
>NZ_DAWEMK010000076.1:0-2229 GCF_052362415.1 Paratractidigestivibacter sp.
TTCTTTGGCCCCGGCGCGGAGGACCTCGCCTTCAACAGCGGCGGGGCCTGCCCCGCCTGCAGCGGCACGGGCATCGTGCGCGCCGTTAACCGCGCGGCGCTCGTGCCCGACGAGGACAAGACGATCGACGAGGGCGCCGTGGTGGTCTGGGGCAGCCTCATGTGGGACCTCATGAAGCAGGTCTGTGGCGCCATGGGCGTGCGCACGGACGTGCCCTTCCGCGACCTCACTCCCGAGGAGCGCGACATCGTCTTCGACGGCCCCGCCGAGAAGCGCCACATCCTCTACCGTTCAAAGAAAGGGGACGACTTCGCCGAGCTCGACTTCACCTACTACAACGCGGTGCGCACGGTGGAGAACGCGCTTTCCAAGGCCAAGGACGAGAAGGGCCTGAAGCGCGTCGAGAAGTACCTCGTGGAGTCGCCCTGCCCCGACTGCGGCGGGACGAGGCTCTCCGCCGCGGCGCGAGGCCCGCTCGTGCGCGGCATCAACCTGGCCGAGGCCACGGCCATGACGCTCGACGAGGCGGTGGCGTGGGTCGCGGGCGTGCCCGGCAGCTTGCCCGAGGCGATGCGCCCGATGGCGACCTCTATCTGCGACTCGTTCATGGAGACGGCACGTCGGCTCCTCGACTTGGGGCTGGGGTACCTCTCGCTCGACCGGGCGGGCTCAACGCTCTCTACCGGCGAGCGCCAGCGCGTCCAGCTCGCGCGCTCGGTGAGGAACCGTACCACGGGAGTCCTCTACGTGATGGACGAGCCCTCGATCGGCCTGCACCCCGCGAACATCGAGGGTCTCCTGGGCGTCATGCGCGACCTCGTGGCCGACGGCAACTCCGTGGTCATGGTCGACCACGACACCAAGGTGCTCCGCGCGGCCGACCACATCGTCGAGATGGGCCCCGATGCGGGCGCCGGCGGCGGGCGCGTGGTCGCGCAGGGGAGCGTGGCCGAGGTCGCGGCGGACCCCGCCTCGCTCATCGGGCCTTACCTCGCAGGCGGCGCGCGCGTCTCCGCGCGCCCGCAGGCGAGCGACGATGACATGTTTGACCTGGGGCGTATCCACCTCGAATCGAGCGGGTTGCATACCGTGAGGCCCTTCTCGGTGGACGTGCCGCGAGGGCGCCTCGTGGCAGTGACGGGCGTCTCGGGCTCCGGCAAGACGACCCTTGTGCTGGAGACGCTGGTCCCGGCCCTTCGCGCCGCGGCCGCCGGCGAGGCTCTGCCCGAGCATGTGCGTGCGCTCGAGGCGGACGGGATCCGACGGGTGAACCTCATCGATGCCACGCCCATCGGCGTCAACGTGCGCTCGACCGTGGCGACCTATTGCGGCGCCCTCGACGACCTGCGGCGCGCCTACGCGCGCACCGACGCGGCGAAGGCGGCGGGCCTGAAGGCGGGCGATTTCTCGTACAACACGGGGAGCCTGCGCTGCCCGACCTGCGACGGAACGGGTCAGATATCGCTCGACGTCCAGTTCCTCCCCGATGTGGACATCGCCTGCCCGGATTGCCGCGGTAGCCGCTATGGGGCGCGGGCCGTGGGGATCCGCCGCGCCGAGAAGGGCGGCGGGCGGAGCGGCTCAGGCAAGGGCGGCGCCGGCCCCGAAAGCCTTAACGGCTCCGAAAGCCCCGCAGGCCTCAGCCTGCCCGAGCTTCTTTCCCTCTCGGTCGACGAGGCGCTGCCCCATGTGGCTGACATCAAGCGCGCGCACGCAAAGCTGCAGACCCTGCACGACCTGGGCCTGGGCTACCTCACGCTGGGGGAGGCGACGCCCGCGCTCTCGGGCGGCGAGGCTCAGCGCCTCAAGCTCGCGAGCGAGATGGGCCGCGGGCAGGCCGACGCCGTCTTCGTCTTCGACGAGCCCACCATCGGCCTGCACCCGCGCGACGTCGCCGTGCTTCTCCGCGTGTTCCAGCGCCTGGTCGAGCAGGGCGCGACCGTCGTGGTCATCGAGCACGACACGGACTTCATCGCCAACGCCGACTACGTCATCGACATGGGCCCCGACGGCGGCGAGGCGGGCGGGCGCATCGTCTCGTGCGGAACGCCCACGCAGGTCGCGGCGGACCCCATCAGCCTTACCGGCCGCTACTTATGACGAAAAGGGACAGTCCCTTTTCGTCATCATGAGAAAAATGACGAGAAGGGACTGTCCCTTTTCGTCATCCGAGCAGAAGCGCCGCGTCGAGCGCCGTGACCACGACGCCGATCGCCACGAGCGTCGCCG
>NZ_DAWEMK010000076.1:2428-8722 GCF_052362415.1 Paratractidigestivibacter sp.
AGACATGCGGCGACGGCGCCGGCGAAGCACAGCGCGACGCCGATCGACGAGTGCCGGTCGTGGATGTCGTACTCCTCACCGAACATCCCCGCCGTGACGGTGCCCGCCGCCATCCCCGCCGTCACGCTGCTGGAGAGCCCCGCGAACAGCAGCGCCACGGCGAAGATGACCGAGCTTGCGGGCCCGACGATGGGGGAGAGCGTCGCCGCGGCGGCCGCGAGGTCTTCGACGACGACGCCGCGCGAGAAGAACGTCGTGGCGGCGAGGATGACCATCGCGGAGTTGATGGCCCAGCCGATGCCCATCGAGAAGAGCGTGTCGAGAAGCTCGTAGCGCAGCCGTTCCTCCACGACCTTTTGGCCGCGGCCTTCGAAATGCATCGACTGGATGATCTCCGAGTGGAGAAAGAGATTGTGCGGCATGACCACCGCGCCGAGGATGCTCACCACGGTCGCCGTCGAGCCTGCCGGCATGCTTGGGGTGGCCCAGCTCACCGCCGCTCGCGGCCAGTCGACCTCGACCATGGCGAGCTCCGCCAAGAAGGACAGCCCCACGACGCTCACGAAGGCGATGATCCACCGCTCCGCCTGCTTGTACGAGCTCGTGAGGAGCATGGCCATCGATGCCGCAGCAACCACGACGCAGCCGAAGCGCAGCGGCAGGCCAAAGAGCATCTGGAGCGCCACCGCCCCGCCCAGCACCTCGGCCATCGCCGTGGCGACGCAGGCCAGGTAGGCGGTGCCGAGGATCGCCCGGCCAAGGAGCCGGGGGAGAAAGCGGCTCGTCGCCTCCGCGAGGCACATCCCCGTGGCGATGCCGAGGTGGGCGGCGTTGTGCTGCAGGACGATGAGCATGATGGTGGAGAGCGTGACGACCCACAGCAGCGAATAGCCGAACTGCGAGCCTGCCGCCATGTTCGACGCCCAGTTGCCGGGGTCGATGAAACCGACGGTCACAAGGAGCCCAGGGCCGATGTGGCGCATGATCTCCAGGCCGCCGTGGCCGCCGGTCTTCTGGGCGCCGAAGCGCTCTTGTATATGTTCAAGTAATGAGGTTCTGAGCATCGCGGTTCCTTGCTCATGGGGTCGTTCCGGCGCCGAAGCGGGAGGCGCCGTAAATCAGCGTTGCGAGATTGCGTCACAAAGAAGCCTCACAAAGAAGCACCGCCCCCTGCTCGAGAGGGCAGCTGCGGCCTGCGGTTTACTTCTTTGCCTTGCCTTGGTTCGCCACGGCGTCGATCTTTGCCGCGATGGTCGCCGGGTCGCCGATGTAGCGCTTGTCGAGCACGTTGAAGCCGGCGTCGAAGGTGTAGACGAGCGGCACGCCTGTGGGGATGTTCACCTTGAGGATCTCGTCGGGAGTGAGGTGCTCGAGCTTCATGACGAGCGCGCGCAGCGAGTTGCCGTGCGCGGCGATGAGCACGCGCTTGCCGGCGAGCATCTGGGGGCGGATCTGGTCCTCGAAGTAGGGCCAGGCGCGGGCGATGGTGTCCTTGAGGCACTCGGTGTAGGGGAGCTCGTCGGGCGCGACGTCGCGGTACTGCTCCTGGGCGTGAGGGTCGCGCTCGTCGCCGGGCTCGAGCGCAGGCGGGCACACGTCGAAGGAGCGCCGCCAAATGAGAACCTGCTCATCTCCGTGCTCTGCCGCGGCGTCCGCCTTGTTCAGACCCTGCAGCGCGCCGTAGTGGCGCTCGTTGAGCTTCCAGGACTTGATGACGGGGAGCCACTCGCGATTCATCTGCTCCAGGACGATGTTGAGCGTATGGATGGCGCGCTTGAGGCGAGAGGTGTAGCAGACGTCGAAGTCGAAGCCGGCTTCCTTTAGGGCACGCCCGCCGGCCGCCGCCTCGGCGCGCCCGGTCTCGGTGAGGTCGACGTCGGTCCACCCGGTAAAGAGATTGAGCTTGTTCCACTCCGACTCGCCGTGGCGGATGAGGACGAGCTTCATGGTGCCTTGCGACTCGATTTGATCTGTTACCTGCACATCGTTGGTTTGTGGGGTGAGCTGCTGTGCCATGCGATTCCTCCTTTGCGTCGGCGTGCGGATGGGCGCGCGCCGTCTTTCTGTGCAATTCGAGCCTACCCGTTATGCCGCTAAAGTTAACCAAGGCTAACAAGAATCGCGAAATTCTCACCGATAGGTGGTCCGCGCAGAAACCGCGACGTTCAGTTGCGGGGGAGCACCGCGCGCGCAGAAACTCCGACGGCCAGTTGCGGCAGCGAGCCGCGCGCGCAGAAACCCGGGTGTGCTCATCTGGCCTTTGCGCAGAAACCCGAACGCCCAGCTCGCCTTTGCGCAGAAACCCGGACGCCCAGCTCGTTGCCTGGGCTGGGGACCGCAGTTTCTGCGCAAGAAGAATCCCCCTATAGCTGGAGGTGCGGCTTTCTGCGCGCGATCTGCCCGCAACGCCGTGGACGCGGGTCAACCTATTCGGAGCCCTGATTTCGGCGCAGAGGCTTTATGTGGGCCCTGTGCTTCTCGGCCAGTCGGCAGAGGCGGATGGGTATAGTTATCCATGGTTAACAAGTACGGATCCGCAATCGCGCCGATGTACCCGTCGGCGCTCAAGGAGCTCGAACATGGGCATCACAGACATCGTCATCCTCGCCTCCGTCGCGGCGACCCTCTTCTTTTCTATCCGCTCGCTCGTGCGCGCGAACAAGAACGGCTGCTCTGACTGCGGAGCCGCCTGCTCGGGCCACGCCGCCGGCCGCTGCTCGAAGGCCGACCGCATGATCGCCGACGCGAACAAGGCCTTCACCAAGTAGGGCGCCGGCGGCGCGAAGCCTGGCGCCCGCGCTCGCGAACTTCTTCCCGCAGCCCAACGATCGCCTGATGGCGACACCAGTCGCGGAACTTCTTGCCGCTCGCCGGCCTGCCGCGCCCGCTGCCCTGAGGTGGGAAACAAGGGCGAAACACGCTTGTGGGAACGTAACACTGTTTACTTATGTGTTTTCGGCCGACCCCCGGGAGGAGTCTGCATGAGCAGCGAGAAGGACATCGATTTCGTCCTGCGCACCGTCGAGAAGCGCGACATCCGCTTCGTGCGCCTTTGGTTCACCGACGTTCTGGGCAACCTCAAGTCGTTCGCGATCTCGCCCGAGGAGCTCGAGGAGTCGTTCGAGGAGGGCATCGGCTTCGACGGCTCGTCCATCGACGGTTTCGTTTCGATGGAAGAGTCCGACATGCTCGCGTTCCCGGATCCGGACACCTTCACCATGCTCCCGTGGCGCCCGAGCGAGTCGGCGGTCGCGCGCGTCTTCTGCGACGTCTACACCCCTGACCGCAAGCCCTTCGAGGGCGACCCGCGCGCCTGCCTGCTCAAGGTCTTCACCGAGGCGGACAAGAAGGGCTTCATCCCCAACGTCGGCCCGAAGCTCGAGTACTTCTACTCCGACAGCCAGACCGAGCTTCAGCCCAAGGACGACGCCGGCTACTTCGACCTTACGCCGATGGACAACGCCAACGACCTGCGTCGCCAGACCACGCTCATGCTCGAGAAGATGTCCATCCCGGTGCAGTACTCCTACCACGCCGCCGGCCCGTCCCAAAACGGCGTCGAGCTGCGCTACACCGAGGCCGTGAGCTGCGCGGACAACATCATGACCGCCCGCCTCGTCATCAAGCAACTCGCCGCCCAGCAGGGGATGTACGCCTCCTTCATGCCCAAGCCCGTCGCCGGCCAGCCCGGCTCCGCGATGTTCCTCTACCAGTCGATCTTCGACCACGAGGGCGAGAACCTCTTTTGGGCGCCGAAGGATTTCCACCCGGCGCACCTCTCGGAGCTCGCGCAGCACTACGTGGCCGGCATCCTCAAGTACGCGCCCGAGTTCACGCTGGTCACGAACCCGACGGTCAACTCGTACAAGCGCTTCATCTCGAACGGCGAGGTGCCCAACTACGCAACCTGGGGCCGCAAGAACCGCTCCGCCCTCGTGCGCATCCCCGCTCACAAGCCGGGCAAGCACTCCTCGACCCGCATCGAGCTGCGCAGCCCCGACCCGACGGCCAACCCCTACCTGGCGCTCGCCGTCACCATCGCCGCGGGCATGAAGGGCATCGAGGACGAGCTGCCGCTGCCGGAGGAGTCCACCTGCGACACCTTCCTGCTGTCGGAGGAGGAGCTCGCGGCCAAGGGCATCGAGCGCCTGCCGCGCACCCTCGGCGAGGCCATCGAGAAGTTCCAGGCCTCCAGCTTCATGCGTGAGGTCCTCGGCGACCACATCTTCGAGTACCTCATCGCCGAGAAGAAGCGCGAGTGGAACGACTACTGCACCGCCGTCACCGACTGGGAGCGCGTGCACTACTACGGCGGCTACTAGGGGTTCTAGCTTCGATACCAGTGGGGCTCCGCATTCGCTTCGGGGGCTGCGCTCGCTTCGCTCGCTTGGATGCCCCCTACGCGAACGCTGCGCCCCGCCATCGACGTCTGCCCTTCTTGCCAACGTATCAATCGTGTAAAGACCGTGGTGTCGCTCAGGGAGCTGTAAGCTGCCTGAGCGACACTTCTGTGTCAGGCGATGGACAGCGGCGCCTCCGCGACATTCAACGGAGGGGCCCTGACGTGGGGAAGACCTCGCGCCTCCATCGGGAAAGGGCGTGACCACGCGCCGAAGCTTTTTGGGAAGGGATCCCAATATGAACTTGAACGTTATGCTCGACCGCCGCAATTTCCTGGGAATGTTCGGGGCGGCGGCGGGCGCCGCGGTGCTCGCCGGTTGCGGCGGCGCTTCTTCCGCGGGCTCCAACGGCTCCTCGGGAGCACAGAAGGGCGACGCCTCCGCAGCGGGCTACACGCTCGTGACCGCCGGTAAGATCACCGTCGCCTCCGACCTCGCGAACCCGCCCTTCGACTTCGTCGAGAACAACGAGCCCAAGGGTTTCGAGGTCGACCTCATGAAGAAGATCGCCGAGAAGCTGGGCCTCGAGTGCGAGTACCTGCCCGCCATGAAGTTCGACAGCATCATCCCGCTGGTCAAGCAGGGCGGCAAGGCCGACGTGGGCGTCTCCAACTTCACCATCACCGACGAGCGCAAACAGGAGATCGACTTCTCCGACGCCTACATCGACTCCAACCAGGGCGTCGTCACCAAGGTCGGCTCCCAGAAAACCGACGCCGGCTCCCTGAACGCCGAGGGCGTGACCATCGCCTGCCAGTCCGGCACCACCGGCGAGGCGTGGGCGCAGGAGAACCTGCCCAAGGCCACCATCAAGTCGCTCGACGATCCCGTCG
Organism: Paratractidigestivibacter sp.; assembly: GCF_052362415.1. Classification (NCBI taxonomy): domain Bacteria; kingdom Bacillati; phylum Actinomycetota; class Coriobacteriia; order Coriobacteriales; family Atopobiaceae; genus Paratractidigestivibacter; species Paratractidigestivibacter sp. The sequence goes on from NZ_DAWEMK010000076.1 coordinate 7,662, forward strand.
CCGCCGTCACCGGCGTGCAGACCGGCCTCTACGACGCCGCGGCCGCCGACCTGCCCGTGATGAAGTACCTTTGCTCGAATTCCTTCACCGACTGCCAGGTCTCCATCGAGATCCCGACCGGCGAGCAGTACGGCATCGTCGTCTCCAAGGACAACGCGGGGCTCACCGACGCCATCAACAAGGCGCTCGCCGAGCTCACCGACGACGGCACCATCAAGCAGCTCGAGATCGACTGGTTCGGCTCCGAGATCTAAGGATCGGCCAAAGGGCTTTCGGCTAGGCTCATTTAATCGTTTATATGTTTTCGAACAGAAAGAAGAGCATAATGGCAAACATGTCCCGCCGCAACTTCATCCTCTCGCTCGGCACGCTCGCCGGTACCGTCGCCCTCGCCGGCTGCGGCAACTCCGGCTCCAAGCCCGCCGACTCCGGCTCCGACGCAAAGAAGTCCGACTACACCCTCGTCGCCGATGGCAAGCTGACCGTCGCCGCCGAGCTCGGCTTCGCCCCGTTCGAGTACATGGACGAGAAGACCGGCGAGCCCGTCGGCTTCGACGTCGACCTCATCAAGGCCGTCGCGCAGAAGATGGGCCTCGAGGCCTCCTACCTGCCCAACCAGAAGTTCGACACCCTCGTGCCGCTGGTCAAGCAGGGCGGCAAGGCCGACGTCGCCATCGCGGCCATCACCATCACCGACGAGCGCCTCGAGTCCGTCGACTTCACCAACGCCTACCTGGACTCCAACCAGGCCATCGTGGTCAAGAAGGACTCCGCCGACACCGCCGACACCCTGAACGACGCCTCCAAGCAGGTCGTCTGCCAGTCCGGCACCACCGGCAACGAGTGGATCACCGAGAACCTCCCCAAGGCCACCTGCGTGCCCGTCGACGACGTCACCGCGGCCCTCACCGGCGTTCAGACCGGCCTGTACGCCGCCATGGTCGTCGACCTGCCCGTCGCTTCCTACATGCTGACCCAGTCCTTCTCGGACCTGCAGGTCATCAAGGAGATCCCGACCGGCGAGCAGTACGGCATCGCCGTCTCCAAGGACCAGCCGGCCC
>NZ_DAWEMK010000077.1:0-8657 GCF_052362415.1 Paratractidigestivibacter sp.
CCGGGTCGATCACGGGGGCGGGCTTCGCCTCGTGTTGCTGCGGGGCTGCGGCCTTTTGCGCGGCCACGCTCTCGGGTTCCTGCTCCCGAGCTGCGCCGGGCTCCTGAATCGCCTCGGGACCAGGCTCGGCGGCGACCTCAGTGTTGGCGGCGGCATCGGTCTCGAAGACGAACTCGATGCCGGTGTTGGCCACATCGTCGATAACTGACTCGGTAGCGGCATCAACCTCAGCATCTGCGGCAGCCTCGGCCTCTGTAACGGCCTCGGCGACTATCCGCTTGTCCGTCGGTGCGGTCTCCTCCGCGGACGTGGGCACCGGCTCGGAATCGGCGGCGGGCTCCGGCGCGGGCTTCTTCTTCTCGATGTGCTTGGGTTTCTGCGGCTTGACGTTCTTCACGCCGCGCTGGCGCTTGAACGACTTCGTGGCCGCCGACTTGCCGCTGTTCTTCTGGGCGCGCGCGAGCGCCTGATCGTACTCCTCGTTCGCGAGGACCGTCACAAAGATGGCGCCCTTCTTGAAGACGGTGAGCTTCACGCACTCGCTGAGCGCCTCAAAGAGCGAGCGCGCGTCAACGAACCCGAGGTCGGCGGGGTCGAGTCCATCGGCCTCGAGGACCTCGGCGGCGCGTGAGAGGGCGGTCTGCTTGCCAACCCCGAGCTCGCGGGCAAATAGTCGGTACAGGTACAGGCGGTGGCCAGGCTTTATTTGTGTCATGTTCGGGCCTTTCGCGCGGGAAGAAGCGCGGCGGGCCGCCCGGCTCGTCGCGCGCTGTTTTTCGACTCTTTAGCTTACTACCCAATCGGCGCGGAGACGCGTCCACGTCGGCAGGCGGGCGCGTCCCCAGCTACACGATGAGCGCGAGCAGCGGGATGGAGATGACCGACGCGATGATCGCGACGAAGGTCGACTGCATCATCGGCTTGGTGTCCGCGCCGTACGCGAGGCAGAAGAGCACGCCGACGCTGGCCACCGGCATCGCGGCGCCGATGACGACGACCCCGCGAACGAAATCGTCGGCGATGAGCGGCCGCAGGACGAGGAGCATCGCCACGGGCACAATGAGCAGGCGGGCGATGGCGGCGACGTAGGCACGCCAGTTGGAGAGCATCGACACGGGCTCGTAGCCGGCGAGCGTCCCGCCCGTGACCAGCAGCGCCGCGGGCGTGGTCAGGTTGCCGACGACCTGCATGCCGCTGCCAAGAAAGCCGAGGTTGTCCACGCGCAGGAGCACGAGCGCGACAAGTACGAGGCTCGCGATGAAGGTCGAGTTCACGCAGCTCTTGAGGAACGAGACGATCTTCTGTCCCCACGCGAGCTCGGAGTCGCCTCCGGCCGTGCCTGCTGCCGTGCCGTCCGCTGCCCGGAGCGCGGCGCTGTCGCGGATCATCTGCTCGCCCGCGCTGTAGAGGATGAGCGACTCCGGGATCGCGGCGATGGCGGCGTAGAGCACGGCACGCGGACCGTAGATGGCCGAGAGCACGGGGTAGCCGATGAAGCCGACGTTTCCGAACACGACGACGAACCGGTAGATGCCGCGCTCGGCGGCGGAGGAGCGCATGAGCGCCGGGATCGCGAGGGCGAGCAGGTAGGCGATGGCGTAGCCGATGGCCGAGTAGAACATGAGCTCGAGGACGACGGGTGCGTCCGGCAGGCCGTCGGTGCCGAACGCGGAGCCCACGACGAGGCAGGGCAGGGCGATGTTCACGATGAGCCGCGAGAGCTTGGTGTTCAGGTCCTCATCGAGGTAGCCGAGCCTGGCGGCGAGGTATCCGACGAGGATGGGGATGCAAAGGACGAGCATCTGGTTGATAACGTGCGTGAATTCCATGGGGCGGGCGCTTCTTTCTGTTCGACAAGCCCATGGTAGTCGCGCCGCGCCGCGCGCCGACTCTCGGCGACAAGCTGTAACGTGTTGGCGGTGCCTTTTGGCCGAGGTCCGCCGACCCGCGCAGCCGTTCAAGGACTGCCTCGGATGCCGGCGCGGGGCACGTGGCATACTAGTTTCTGCTCAAAAACACTCGTGCGATGGCAAGAGGGGCTTCTTGCCCGGCTCGCCATTGGAGGTATAGATATGAACGCAAAGAAGCTCGCCGGGGCGCTCGCCGTCGCGGCCGGATCCGCCGTCGCGGTGACGGGCGCGGCCTGCGCCGTCCTGGCGCCGCGCCACGGAGACCCCGTGATCGACCAGCAGTGGCGCGAGATCGCCCGATACCGTTACGCGCACCGCGGCCTGCACGGCGAGGGCGCGCCCGAGAACTCGATGGCCGCGTTCCTGCGTGCCCGCGAGCACGGTTTCGGCGTGGAGCTCGACGTCCACCTGACCGCCGACGGCGAGCTCGTCGTCATCCACGACTCGGACATCCGGCGCATGTGCGGCCGGGAGGGCATCGTGGAGCGCATGACCTTGTCTGAGCTGCTGGAATGTCGACTCGCGGGGACCGATGAGCAGATCCCGACGTTCAGCGAGGCGCTCAGTGTCTTCGACTGCGACCCCACCGGCGAGTCCGAGCTGCCGGCGCCCGTGATCGTTGAGCTAAAGACGCTCGACGACAACCACGCCGAGCTCTGCGAGCGCGCCATGCGCTGCCTCGACGACCACCTGGTGCGTTATTGCGTCGAGAGCTTCGACCCGCGCGCGGTCGCGTGGATGCGCCGCCATCGTCCCGAGGTGATCCGCGGCCAGCTCGCGGAGAACTTCTGGCCCGACGCGGACCGGCCGCTGTACGTGCGCGTCGGCGGCACGGCGCTTCTGGGCAACGTGGCGGCGAGGCCCGACTTCGTGGCGTACAAGTTCTCCGACTGCGACAATCCGGCGGTGCGTCTGAGCTGCGGGCTTCTGGGAGCGCATCTCGTGGCATGGACGCTGCGCAGCGAGCGCGAGCGGCCGAGGCCGCCGGCGCAGTGCCGATCTTCGAGGGCTTCTTGCCGGCGTAGGGCCCTACAGCGTGATGCCGCGGCTCCAGTCGCCGCCGTCCTTGGCGGCGCGGTTGCGCAGATTCTCGATGGTGCCCTGCATGCCGTGGGGCGCGTAGCCGTCGAAGCTGCTGAGGTCGGCGGGGATGTAGGCCGCGAGGCTCATCTCGGCGGTCTGCACGGGGTTCTTTGGCGCGGGTCCGGGAACGGCGACGTAGGAGTTCACGCGGGCGCCCTGCGCGCCGAGGCGGATCTCGTACTCGCTCATGGGGTCGTCGGGGTGCTCGGCACGGGCGTCCCGGCTTTGCCAGGTGAGCTCGTAGCCGGCGAGGGGAATCTGCGTGAGCGCGAAGTCGAAGAGCGGCTGGCTGTCGGTGCGCAGGCGGACCTCGCCTCCGGGTGCGAGCACTTCTCGGTAGTCCATGAGGCGCTCGAGGTTGACGAGCCGGCCCGCGGAGTCGCGCTTGCGAGGGAACGGCGTGGGGAAGTTCAGGTAAATGACGCCCAGCTCGGCAGGGGAGAACATCTCGCGGATGCGCATGCCGGTGCCGGGGACGAAGACGACGTTCGGCAATTCGGACTCGAAGCCGTGCTGCGCGGCGTAGGCGATGCAGACGGGCTCCGAGTCCATGCCGACAAAGAGCACGTCGGGCTCGCGCCGCGCCGCCTCGACGGTGAAGGAGCCCTTCCCGCAGCCGAGGTCGAGCCGGACCTCACGGAACGGCTCGGATCCGACGGGCGCGCAGGCGGCGGCCCAGCGGCCTGCCCATGTGTAAGGGTCGGGCTCGATGTAGTCGCGGTACCGCTCGAGGCGCTCCTCGAGGACGAAGTGTTTGGGCAGCCGCGCGTGCATTCCGTGCATGGCACTCCTTGCGTGAATTCGTGGTCCAAAACCAACGCGGTGTTGGTCAGAGGAGGTCGTCGAGGGTCGAGCCGTAGCTGGGCAGAAACTCGGCCACGAAGTCGGCGACCTCGGGGAGCTCGGCGGCGAGGTCGTCCACCGCGGCGCGGCAGGTCGCCTCGGCGCTCGCGAACTCAGTATTGCCGGCGCGCCGCTCGTCGACGCACTTGATCAGCGCCGAGAGCTTGTCCGCCGCCTTCACCAGGCGCCGCAGGTACGCGTCGCCTTCCGCCTCGGCGAGTCCTTCTCCCGCAGCAGGCGAGAAGTACCCGGCGTACGCCCCGCGCAGGTCCTCGGGCAGCGTCCCCAGCAGTCGCGCCTCCGCCCCCGCCTCGACGGCCTTGTACGCGTCGCGGATCGCGGGGTCGTGGTACTTCACCGGGGTCGGCATGTCGCCCGTGATGATCTCGCTCGCGTCGTGGAAGAGCCCGAGTACCGCCGCACGGTCCGCGTCGAGGTCGCGCCCGTGCCGGACCCGGCCGAGCGTCGCCAGCATGTGCGCGATGAGCGCCACGTCGATCGCGTGCTCGCTCAGGTTCTCCGGGCGCGAGCTCCTCATGAGGGCCCAGCGCTCGATGTACTTCATGCGGGAGAGAATGGCCAGAAAATGGGACTCGCGCGCCCCCGAGGCGGAGACGCGCGAGTCAGGAGCCGGCCGTGTGGGGCGCTCGGGCACTAGTCCTGCTCCTCCTGGATCTTCTGGAAGGTGGCCATGAGCGGCGGCACCATCTGCTTCTTGCGGGAGACGACGCCGGGGAGCACGGCCATGCCGTCCTTGACGTCGACGCCCCAGGCGCGGTGGATGACGTCCTCGGCGCCCTCGCCGAAGTAGAGCAGCTCGGTCGTGGAGCTCTTCACGTCGGTGAACATGTAGAACACCATCGGGAGCTCCTCGTTGGCCGCGGCCTCCTTGAGGTAAGGCCCGACGAGCTTCTCGGCGGCCTTACGGGAGTTCTCGGTCATGAAGGAGCCCTGGCCCACGCCGAACTTGACGTTGCCGCGCGAGAAGACCTTGAAGTCCTGGTGGAAGACCTCGTCGGCGGAGCGGCCGGTGAGGTCGGCGCCGGCCTCGAACATCGCGTCGGAGTAGCTGGGGATGTCCTCGCCGCAGATCTTCGCGAGGGCCTCGCCGGCGTTGACGTCCATCGAGGTGCAGGTGGGGGAGCGGAAGGCGAGGGTGTCGGACATGATGGCGGAGAGCATCAGGCCGGCGATGTCGCGCGGGATCTCGAGGCCGGCCTCCTGGTACATCTGGTAGATGATGGTGCTCGTGCAGCCGACGGGCATGTTGCGGAAGAGCGCGGGGGCCTCGGTCTCGATGGAGCCGATGCGGTGGTGGTCGATGATCTCCATGATCTCGGCCTGCTCGAGGCCCTCGACCGCCTGGCTGCGTTCGTTGTGGTCGACGAGGATGACGTGCTTCTTTTTCGCGGAGAGAAGGCTCGGGGTGTTGACGAGGCCGACGTACTTGCCGTTCTCGTCGATGACGGGGAAGAACCGGTGGCGCGAGCTCGCGATGGTCTTCTTCGCGTCGTCGACGGCGGTGTTCACGCTGAACTTGATGGTGGCCTTCTCGGGGATCATCTTCGCGCGGACGGGGATGGACATGCAGATCAGGCGCGCGGCGGCGTAGGTGTCGTAGGGCGTGGCGATGATGGTGCAGCCGCGGCTCTCGGCCGACTCCTTGACCTGGGCCGAGACGTGCGCGCCGCAGCAGACGACGATGCAGCTCGCGCCGGCGCCCACGGCGAACTGCTGGGTCTCGTAGCGGTTCGTGACGAGTACGAGGTCGCCGGCCTTGACGGTGTCCTCCATCATCTCGGGGGTGGTGCCCACGCGCAGGCTGCCGGCCTCGACGCGAGCCTCGGGGTCGCCGAGGACCATCTCGCCGTTGAGGGTGCTCACGATGTTTGCGAACTTGGTCTTGGAGTTGCCGAGGACCTCGATGTCGAAGATGTCGAGGTTCGCGTTGGCGATGTCCTTGGTGGCGATGAGGCCGAGCAGGTTGTCGTCGCCGTCGGTGATGGAGAGCGTGTCGCACTTGGAGTCGCGCATGACGTTCCACGCCTCGAAGAGGCTGGTCTCGGCGTCGATGCCGGCCTGCTTCTGGACCTCGGTGTCCTTGATCTGCGGGGTCACGGAGGTGATCAGCGGAGGCTCAGAGAAGCCGAAGTGCTTGAGCGCGAAGGCGGTCTCGCGGTTGACGGCGCCGGCGCGGCGGGCCTCGTAGATGGTGGTGTCGCCGGTCTTGTTCTTGAAGTAGGCGTAGGCGATCGCCGAGCAGATGCTGTCGGTGTCGGGGTTGAGGTGGCCAATGATGTTGACCTTGCGGATTGCCTCGGGCATTCGTTCCTCCAAAGCACGGGCGGATTTTGAGTCAATCCTGTATTCTGCCACGTCACGGGCGCCGCGGGGGACCGCGGCGCCCCTACACACGAAACAAGCAGCCTAAAGGTGCAGCACGCGGTCGCGGATCTCCTCGGTGCGGCCCTGGTTCCAGAACTGCGTGCCGATGTAGCCGCAGGTGCGCCGGGCGACGTTGAGCTTGGACTGGTCGCGGTTGCCGCAGTGCGGGCACTCCCAGACGAGCTTGCCGTCGTCCTCCACGATCTTGATCTCGCCGTCGTAGCCGCACACCTGGCAGTAGTCGCTCTTTGTGTTGAGCTCGGCGTACATGATGTTGTCGTAGATGTAGCGCATGACGGCGAGGACGGCCTCGAGGTTGTCCTGCATGTCGGGGACCTCGACGTAGGAGATCGCGCCGCCGGGGCTCAGGCGCTGGAACTCGCTCTCGAACTTGAGCTTGGTGAAGGCGTCGATCTTCTCGGTCACGTGGACGTGGTAGGAGTTCGTGATGTAGCCCTTGTCCGTGATGCCGGGGATCACGCCGAAGCGCTTCTGGAGGCACTTGGCGAACTTGTAGGTGGTCGACTCCAGCGGCGTGCCGTAGAGGGAGTAGTCGATGTTCTCGGCCTCCTTCCACTCGGCGCACTTGTCGTTCATCTTCTGCATGACGGCGAGCGCGAAGGGCGTGGCCTCGCGGTCGGTGTGGCTGTGGCCGGTCATGGCCTTGACGCACTCGTAGAGGCCGGCGTAGCCGAGGCTGATGGTGGAGTAGCCGCCATAGAGCAGGGGGTCGATCGGGGCGCCCTTGGGCAGGCGGGCGAGCGCGCCGTACTGCCACAGGATCGGCGCGGCGTCCGAGAGCGTGCCGCACAGGCGGTCGTGGCGGGCGCGCAGCGCGCGGTGGCAGAGCTCCAGGCGCTCGTCGAAGATGTCCCAGAACTTGGCCATGTCGCGGTCGGCCGAAAGCGCCACGTCGGGCAGGTTGATGGTGACGACGCCCTGGTTGAAGCGGCCGTAGTACTTGGGCTTGCCCGGCTCGTAGTTCTTTGCGCGGGCGACGTTGTCGTAGCCGTTGCCGGTGCGGTCGGGGGTGAGGAAGCTGCGGCAGCCCATGCAGGTGTAGACGTCGCCGTTGCCCTCGGTCTCACCCTTGGAGAGCTTGTACTCGCGCATCTTCTTCTCGGAGATGTAGTCGGGCACCATGCGCTTGGCGGTGCACTTGGCGGCGAGCTTGGTGAGGTAGTAGTACTGACCGGACTCGTCGACGTTGTCCTCCTCCAGCACGTAGATGAGCTTGGGGAAGGCGGGGGTGATCCACACGCCGGCCTCGTTCTTCACGCCCTGATAGCGCTGGCGCAGCATCTCCTCGATGCACAGGGCAAGGTCGGCCTTCTCCTGCTCGTTGCGCGCCTCGTTGAGGTACATGAAGACGGTGATGAAGGGCGCCTGGCCGTTGGTGGTCATGAGGGTGACGACCTGGTACTGGATGGTCTGCACGCCGCGGGCGACCTCCTCGCGCAGGCGCTTCTCGACGATCTGGTTGATCTTGTCCTCGCCGGGGTGCGCGTCGATGGCCTCCATCTCGGCGTAGACCTGGCGGCGGATCTTCTTGCGCGAGACGTCGACGAACGGCGCGAGGTGCGTGAGCGAGATCGATTGCCCGCCGTACTGGCAAGAAGCGACCTGCGCGATGATCTGCGTGGCGATGTTGCAGGCGGTGGAGAAGCTGTGTGGGCGCTCGATGAGCGTGCCCGAGATCACGGTGCCGTTCTGCAGCATGTCGTCGAGGTTGATGAGATCGCAGTTGTGCATGTGCTGCGCGAAGTAGTCGGCGTCGTGGAAGTGGATGATGCCCTCGTTGTGGGCGGCCACGATGTCGGCGGGCAGCAGCTCGCGCATGGCCAGGTCCTTGGAGACCTCGCCGGCCATGTAGTCGCGCTGGACGCTGACGACGGTGGGGTTCTTGTTGGAGTTCTCCTGCTTGACCTCCTCGTTGTTGCACTCGATCAGCGAGAGGATCTTGTCGTCGGTGGTGTTCTTCTGGCGCTTCCGGGCCTGCACGTAGCGGTAGATGATGTAGCGGCGGGCGACCTCGAAGTGGTCGAGGGCCATGAGCTGGTCCTCGACGAGGTCCTGGACCTCCTCGACCGTCACGGTGTGGCCGGCCTCCATGCACTCGTCGGTGACGTTGAGGGCGGCGAACTTGATGCTGCGCTCCGAGAGGCGCTGCTCCTCGGGAACCTCGAGGTTGGCCGCGCGGATGGCGTTCTCGATCTTCTCGACCTCGAAGGTGACCTCCGAGCCGTTGCGCTTGATGATCTTCATGGTCGACCTGGCTTTCCGAAAAATCGGCGCGCCCGTGCGGCGCGCCGTTGAATGCCTGTGCTTGTGTTCGCGAATTACTATGCCACAAGACCTTGTGTTTAGGATGTTCATTCGACCCAATATATTGTTAGATTTGGTCTTGACATTGTTAACCGGTTGTCTATGCCGGAG
>NZ_DAWEMK010000078.1:0-1982 GCF_052362415.1 Paratractidigestivibacter sp.
GCAGACAATTCCATCCTGAGGGCTCTTGGACAACCGATGACCGTAGGATTGATGCGCTTGAGGCTGTTGGGTTCCATTCGTTCTCTCTGAACAATGAACGAGTAAAGCGTCTTGCGGAATTTGTCGGTATCGGTCAAGTTCTAATGGAACGAATGGGCTCAGCTTTTCTCAGGCCGACAAAACACGAGCTGGAGATGCGCTCCGCTCTGCACGCCGAGCTGTTCCTTTGACGTGATATCGTCGGCTTATCCGAATGATCAACTGCTGACGTACGCCTGACCGTGCTGCGCCGAGAGCATCGTTCTCTGTTTTGAAGAAGAGAAGCCTGCTATTTCCAGGAGCAGTCTTCTCTTTACTCCCGTTATACGTAGAGAAGACTTCCCTTTAAAAGAGCAGTCTTCTCTATTTTGCATGAGAGAAGACTGCTCAATGGCATCGCTGTGCTTGAAGGCTAGCGTTAATCGGCATGAAGCTATTTTGACGTCCTGGAAAGAAGAACTGGCCTTCTCACTGTTTGCGAGTGCGGTGAAGGGACGCCACAAGAGAGAGCGTGGAAGGGACGCCACAAAGAAGCTCGCCCGTCCCCGTCAGGCGCCCGTCGCGGGGGCCTCGTCGGCGCGCTCGCTGGGGAGGCGGACGTCACGGCCGTCGACGCCGCGCTCGTCGCTCACCAGGCGCTCGAAGGCCTCGGGCGGCATCGGGCGATAATAGTAGAAGCCCTGCACGTAGCGCGCGCCGACCGCCTTGAGGAACGCGATCTGCTCCTCGGACTCGGCTTCCTCGACGATCACGGGGATGTCGAGGTTCTTCGCCATCACGATCATAGAGTCGACGATGAATCCGCCGCGCTCCTTGTCCGCCGTCTCTTCCGCGGCGAGCTCGGAGGCGATCTGGCCGTTCTCTGCGACCTCGTGGATGAGGAACTCCCGGTCGAACTTGATCGCGTCGACGTCGATGCCCTTGAGCATTCCGAGCGAGCTCATCCCCGACCCGAAGTCGTCCATGTAGATCGCGATGCCCATCGACTTGAGTGCCGATGCGAGCTCCTCGACCGCCTCGCGGGACTGCGCGAAGCTGGTCTCGGTCACCTCGGCTTTGATCAGGGAGAGGGAGATCCCATAGTGGGTGAGCGTACGCCCGAGGAAGGCGGGGACATCGAAGCCGGTGATATCCATGCGCGACACGTTGACCGAGATCGGGACCTGCGCCGCGCCGTTGCCGTCCGCGATGAGCTCCGACTGCCATTTGATGACGCTGTGCCAGATGAACTTGTCGAGCATCGGGATGAACCCGTTGCGCTCGAGGATGGGGACGAACTGCGCGGGGCTCACGCTCGTTCCGCCGGGGCGGCGCCAGCGCGCGAGCGCCTCACCGCCGACGACGAGGCCTGTGCGGATGTCCACCTGCGGCTGGACATCGAAGGTGATCTCGCCCTCGCCGAGCGCGTACTGGAAGCCGGCCAAAAGCTCGTGCTCGTCCGCCCGCTGTTTGAAGGCGGCGGGCCGGAAGAACCCGATGCGGTTCTCGTAGCTGTGCTTGGCGGTCTGCTTGGCGAAGAGCGCCTTCGCGTACACGTCGACGGTGATCTCCCCCCGTGGAGCAGGGGATAGACGCCCATGGCGGGAAGGAAACCGACAGAGGCGTCGTGGCGCTCCACCGCCGCCGTCACGCGCCCCAGGATCTGTTCGAGCAGGTCCTCGTCCATGTGGACGAGCAGGCTGAAGTCGTCCTGGCCCCAGTAGCCGCCCACGCCCTCACCATCGGCCTCGACGTCCAGCAGGATGTCGGCGATCTCCCCGACGAGCACCTCGCCTGCGTCGGTCCCGTGCCATTCGTTGAAGATGGCGAGGTCGCCCGTGTCCAGCGCGACGACGCACCACTCCATGCAGCGGTCGTGCCCGCGCAGGCGCCGCGCCGCAGCGATGAAGTCCTCGCCCATCCGAAGCCCGGTCAGCGGGTCCAGGCGCCCCAGCTCCTCGGCG
>NZ_DAWEMK010000078.1:1992-4914 GCF_052362415.1 Paratractidigestivibacter sp.
GAGCGAGGCCGCCGAGATCGCTTCGTCGCGGCGCTCCGCCACCCTTAGGCGCCGCGTGAGCTCGCCTATGACGGTGAAGGGCTGGCTCACGACCTTGCTGAAGCACAGGGACGCCACGTGCGCGCGGATGCGGTAGGATTCGCCTCGGTAGGTCAGTGGCTCCTCTGCGGCGCGCAGCACCGCCTCGCAGAGCTCCTGCGTCTCTTTGTGGGTCGCGCCCACCTTGACGAGTCCGATCTGCGGGCCGCGCCCGCGGAAAATCCGCGCCTTCCCGCGCATGGCGATCTCGAGCCTGCCGATGAAGGCGGCGAAGACGCCGTCGCCCGCGGCGTACCCCTCGGTCGCGTTCACGGCGGAGAGCCCGCTGACCTTGATGCCGACGATGCCGGCGCCGCGCCCCTTCAGGCGGCAGTCGCCGATAAGGTTGAGCATGCCCGTGACGTTTTCGATGCCCGTGGCAGGGTCCACGTACTCCGAGGCGTTGCGGTTGGTCGGGGACCCGACGAAGAGCGCCGGGCGCCTATCGTCGCCCGTGAGGCGGAATCCGCGGCTCTTGCAGACTACGTAGTCGCCCTCGGCGTCGCGGACGCGGTATTCCATCTCGTGATGGTGCTTCTTTCCGGAGGTGATGTCGCGGAACTCCGCCAGGACGCCCGCGCGGTCCTCGGGGTGCACATGGTCGATCCAGTCGGGCACGCCGCCGTACATCTTGTCGTAGGGGAGACCGAAGTCCCGCACCGCGTCGGCTGTCCAGCGCGTGACCCCGAGGTCGATGTTGCTCACAAAGAAGTACCGCCCGTCGAGCGTCATCGAGATCGCGTCGAAGACCCGCTCAGAGAAGAACTGCTAGTCGTCGTCGCCCGGGCCCTCCTCGCGCGCGTCGGTGAGGCGCACCGAGGTCTTGACGCGGTGCTGGACCTTGTAGCTGTACATGCGGCGGTCGGCCTCGGCGGTCACGTGAGAGCGGGAGTCTCCCTTGCCGGGACGGACGCGCGCGCAGCCGAAGCTGAACGAGAAGGGCATGGCGCCGTTCGCCGCTGTGGCGCGGGAGAGCTGGGTGCGGACCGACTCGAGGCGCTCCTCGAGCTCGTGGACGCCGCTCGTGGTCGAGATGAGCACGAACTCGTCGCCGCCCAGGCGGAAGAGCTGCTCGCCCGGGACCAGCGAGTTCTCGATGAAGAAGGCGGTTTGCTGTATGTACGCGTTGCCGCGCTTGTGCCCGAAGCGGTCGTTGCAGGTCTTGAGGTTGTCGAGGTCGATGAAAGCGAGGGTGAAGTGCTCGCCCGCCCCCCAGAGCTCGTCGACGCGGATCTCGAACGCGCTTCTGTTGCCGAGCTCGGTGAGGGCGTCGGTGCGGGCTTCAAGCTCGAGCATCCGCTGGTTCGCGAGTATCTGGTTGAGCTCGGAGCTGAGCATCGCGGCGGAGTCGTCGTCGGCGGCGAGGCCCCTGCCGGAAAGCGACGCGCCCAGGCACAGAAGGCGCGCGCCGAGCTCTTGCTGGTCCTCTGGGAGCTCGGCGATGTCGAGCCGCGCGTTCTTTGGGTCTTTGAGCAGGGCGTCGACGAAGCCCAAAAGGCGCTCGGCTCCTTTGCTCGCGGGCTCTGCGCTCATGTCGCTCGATTCTTTGGGACGCCGCGTTTGCGTGAATTCATCAGACATCATAGGACTGATGTCGCCGCAGTTGGGCGCGGCGGGGCGTGCATTGCCCTCATCGGTCGGTTTTCTTTCCGATACGGTCGCGCCGGCGTACAATTCTGCTCATTTAACCGCACGTTTTGAGGAGGTTTGCCTTGGGCGAGAACAAGGCCGCGCAACCGCTGTTCCGCATCCACGACGCGGAGGTCGTCCGCGGGTCGCGCACCATCCTGCACGTCGACGACTTCGAGCTCCGCGAAGGCGAGCACGTCGCGCTGCTGGGCCCGAACGGCGCCGGCAAGTCCACGTTCATCCAGCTGCTCACGCGCGAGGTGTTCCCCGTATGGCGAGAAGACCCGCCCGTGCTCTTCCGCGGCGCGGCGCGCCCCCTGCTCTCCGACATCCGCTCCATGCTCGGCGTGGTGAGCTCCACCATGCATGAGCAGGTGCGCGTTCACCTCCCGGCGCTCGACATTGTCGTGGGCGGCATCTTCGGCACGCTGGGGCTCCCGCTTCGCGAGGAGGTGACGGAGGCCCATCGCGCAGCCGCCATGGACGCGCTCGACCGGCTGGGCATCGCCGGCATCGCCGCCCAGGACATCATGACCATGTCGACGGGCCAGGCCCGGCGCGTCCTCGTCGCCCGCGAGCTCGTGCGCGACCCGAGGGTCCTCATCTTCGACGAGCCGTGCACCGGGCTCGACCCCGAGGGCATGTACCACGTGCGCGATACCATGCGCACGCTCGCCTCGGAGGGGCGCTCCGTCATCCTCGTCACGCACTACCCGGAAGACATTATCCCCGCGATCGGCCGCGTGCTCCTCATCAAGGACTCGAGGATATTCGCCGACGGGCCGAAGGGGGAGCTGCTTCGCGACGACGTGCTCTCCGACCTTTTTGACGTGCCGCTCGCCGTGAGCGAGGACGGCGGCTGGTATTCGCTGCGCGGGAGGTATTAGGGCTGGAAAGAAGGGCTTTCGCTCTACGGAGCCGGTGCACGGACGCATAGCCTGGCGGTCCTCTGCTTGCCGCAGGGGCGGCGCTCTAAGACCCCCGCGGCAAATTAATCTTTCGCGATCAGGATTTTCTCGTTGACATTGCCTCTGGGGTTTGGCACAATAAGCAACGCGCAATAGCGCCTGGGGATGTAGCTCAGCTGGGAGAGCGCTGCCTTCGCAAGGCAGAGGCCGAGGGTTCGAATCCCTTCATCTCCACCAGGAATTTTAGGGCCCGGACGTTCGCGAACGTTCGGGCTTTCTTTGTATCCCTTGGATGATTGGAGCCGCC
>NZ_DAWEMK010000078.1:4924-8606 GCF_052362415.1 Paratractidigestivibacter sp.
CGCCATGGCCGAGATGCTCACCCTCGAGGCGTTCGAGGAGGCTTCCGAGAAGGTCAAGGAGGTCACGCTCGAGACCAAGCTCGTCGAGAGCCCCTACCTCAGCGCCGCCACCGGCAACCGCGTTTGGCTGAAGCCTGAGAACATGCAGCGCACCGGGGCCTATAAGCTCCGCGGCGCATACTACAAGATCTCGAAGCTTTCGGCCGAGGAGCTCGGCCGCGGCGTCATCACTGCGAGCGCGGGCAACCACGCGCAGGGCGTGGCCTACGCCGCCACCCACGCCGGCGCGCGCTCGGTCGTCGTGATGCCCACCACCACCCCGCTCATCAAGGTCGAGCGCACCAAGGGCTACGGCGCGGATGTCATCCTCTACGGCGACGTCTTCGACGACGCGAAGAACAAGGCCGTTGAGCTCGCCGAGGAGCAGGGGCTCACCTACATCCCGCCCTTCAACGACGAGACCGTAGCCACGGGTCAGGGCACCATCGGCATGGAGATCGTCCAGGAGCTGCCGCTCGTCGACACCATCCTCGTGCCCGTGGGCGGCGGCGGCCTCGCCTGCGGCGTCGCCACCTTCGCGAAGCTGTACAACCCGAAGATCCGCGTGATCGGCGTCGAGCCTGCGGGCGCGCCTTCGCTCACCGCCGCCCTCGAGGCGGGCC
Source organism: Paratractidigestivibacter sp. (assembly GCF_052362415.1). NCBI lineage: Bacteria > Bacillati > Actinomycetota > Coriobacteriia > Coriobacteriales > Atopobiaceae > Paratractidigestivibacter > Paratractidigestivibacter sp. The sequence goes on from NZ_DAWEMK010000078.1 coordinate 5,587, forward strand.
ATGCGGTGAAGATCCCCTCTGCCAACACCATCGCCGACGGCACCGCAGTCCTCGAGGTGGGCGACAAGGTCTTCCCGTACCTCAAGGAGAACCTCGACGACGTCATGTGCGTCGAGGACGACGAGCTCGTGGTGAGCTTCCTCGACATGGTTGAGAACCACAAGATGATCGTCGAGAACTCCGGCCTGCTCTCCGTCGCGGCCTCCAAGCACCTCCCGGCCGATGGCAAGCGCGTCGCCTGCGTTCTCTCCGGCGGCAACATGGACGTGATCACGATGAGCTCTGTCGTCCAGCACGGCCTCATCCAGCGCGGGCGCATCTTCACGGTGAGCGTGCTATTGCCGGACCGCCCGGGCATGCTCGTCAAGGTCGCTTCGGTCATCGCCGAGCAGAACGGCAACGTCGTCAAGCTCGAGCACAACCAGTTCGTGAGCACGAACCGCAATGCCGCCGTCGAGCTGCGCGTGACCATCGAGGCCTATGGCACCGAGCACCGCGCCCAGATCGTCGACGCCCTCGCCTCCGCCGGATTCACCCCGACCCTCGTCCAGACGAGCCTGTAGCCCCATCTGGGCCCTCGGCCGGCTCATGTGCCTCTGTGCTCGAACCACACCCAACAAAAAAGCCGCCCCCTGCGCCGAATAATGAACCCACCTTCAAAAGGTGGGTGTCCGCATCGCGCGTTCCGGCTTTCCCATCAACGGGGAATTCCCGTACTGAACACGAGATTTAAGACTCCCTAGTAACGCTTGTCGGTTCACCCAGTTTGCGGCGCAGGGGAACGACATCTCAAATATATGCGATGCCGGAACGAGGAAAAGACTTGACTTTAGCTGCTTTTCCGGGGTGTGGAGCGACTGCGACCGCTCGTGCGCGCCGCTCGCACGAGCTGTGAGCTTCTTGTAAGCTATAACCAAACTGTGCCGCCGGCGCCGCCGCGCGGCGCTTCGTCGAATCGGATCATAATAAGAGGGGAGAGGGCAGTTGGGCGGATTCGTTCCCGATTGGATACCGTTCTCGTCCCTCTTTGCCGCGGCGCTTTTGACCTCGCTCGCGGCGACCCCGCTCGCGCGTAGGATCGCCGTCAAGCTCGGCGCGATCGATAAGCCCACGGGCCGCCGTGTGAACAAGGTCCCGGTCCCCCGCATGGGCGGCATCGCCATCTTCTGCGGCATCGCGGCCGCTTTCGCCGTCCAGTACGTCGGGACGATGCTCCTTGGATGGCCGGTCGTCCTCGTTCCCTCGCCGAAGCTGCGGGTCAACTACTGGATGCTCGTCCTGGCGTTCTGCGTGATCTTCGGCACCGGGCTTTTGGACGACAAGTTCTCGCTCAAGCCGGCCCAGAAGCTCGCGGGTCAGGTGTTCGCGGCCGTGATCGCCGTCGCGGGCGGCCTCGTCATCGGCGACATATCGTCCCCGCTCGGTCCCGAGTTCATCTCGCTTGGCTGGATGGCGTACCCGGTGACGGTCGTCTACCTCGTCGCCTACGTGAACATCATCAATCTCATCGACGGGCTCGACGGGCTCGCCGCCGGGATCTCGGCCATCGCGAGCTTCACCATGTTCGTTCTTTCGGTCATGGCTGGCAGGCTCGACGCCGCCGCGCTCTCCATCGCGGTCACGGGCTCCTCGCTCGGGTTCCTTCGCTACAATTTCCATCCTGCGTCGATATTCATGGGGGACTCCGGCTCGCTCACCTTGGGCTTCGCGCTCGGCTGCTCGTCACTGCTCTCCGTCACGCGCTTCGCGGGCCTGACGACGATCATCGTGCCGCTCGTTATCGCGGCGGTGCCCATCCTGGACACCCTCTCGGCCATCGTCCGGCGCACCCGCGCGCACGTGAGCATCGGCCAGGCCGACCGCGGCCATATCCACCACCGCCTCATGGACGAGGGCTTTGACCAGCGCCAGGCGGTGCTCGTCATGTACGCCTGGACCCTCATGCTCTGCCTCGGGTCCGTGGTCATGACGCAGGTCGGCACGTGGCCCCGCGTGGGGATCTTCTGCGCGCTCGCCGCGGCGTCGTTCCTCTTTGCGCACAAGCTTCACCTCTTCGAGCCGGTGCTTCTGCACCATTACAATCCCCGCACGGGCAAGGACGAGCTGATCTCGCCCGCCGACGATGCCTTCGAGGCGGAGGCCGAGAAACAGTCCGAGCAGCACTGGTGGGAGCGCGATAAATAGTGGGCGCCCCCGCGAGCTCGCCGTTCGGCGAGAAGCCCTACTCCGCTTGCCGCCTGTGCCCCAGGCGATGCGGCGCCGACCGAGATGGCGGCAAGACCGGTTTCTGCGGCATGACCGCGGCCCCTCGAGCCGCCCGCTCCGCCCTCCATTTCTGGGAGGAGCCGCCGATCTCCGGCGAGTCGGGCAGCGGCGCGATCTTCTTCTCGGGCTGCACGCTGCGCTGTGTGTTCTGCCAGAACCACGAGATATCCACCGGCGGCTTCGGCGTCGAGGTCACGCCCGAGCGAATCGCGGGCATGATGCTCGACCTGCAGGGTCAGGGCGCGAACAACATCAACCTCGTGACGGCCCTCCACTTCGCTCCGACGGTTCGCGAGTCCGTCCTCCTCGCCCGCGAGAAGGGCCTTGCTCTTCCCATCGTCTGCAACACCGGCGGCTACGAGCTCGTGGACACCGTGCGCGCCATGGCCGACGTCGTGGACGTGTGGCTTCCCGATTTCAAGTACGCCGACCCTGCGCTCGCAGGATCGCTCTCCTGCGCCCGCGACTACCCGGAGGTGGCCGCGTCCGCTCTTGCCGAGATGATCTCCGCCGTCGAGGCCGCCGGCGGCAGGCTCGTCGACGACGACGGGCTCATGAGGCGCGGGGTCATCGTGCGCCACCTGATGCTTCCCGGCCACCTCGACGACACCCTTCGCGTCCTCGAGCGCGTCTGGGGAATTGCCGGCAACTCCTGCGACCTCTCGCTGATGAACCAGTACACGCCCAGCGAGGAATGCCGCCGCGCTGGCGGGGACCTCGCGCGCGCGATCACGGAGGACGAGTACGAGATCGCT
>NZ_DAWEMK010000079.1:0-3885 GCF_052362415.1 Paratractidigestivibacter sp.
CCATGGGGCTCGACTGGATGGACGTGAAGATCCTGCGTGCGCTCTGCGACACGTTCCGCGGCCGCCCGGTCGGCCTCACGACCATCGCCTCCGCGGTGGGGGAGGACCCGAGCACGCTCGAGGACGTCTACGAGCCGTACCTGCTGCAGCGCGGCCTCATCGTCCGCACGCCGCAGGGCAGGCAGGCCACGCCCGCGTCCTTCGACCACCTGGGGATCGAGCCCCCGGCGCGCTAGGGCGCGCGGGCACAGGTATACAATCGTCCGGGAACATCCACGTCGGAAGGCGATCACATGCTTCAGAGGGATTACGTCCTTGAGCTCATCGGTCAGTTCGCGGAGGCGGTCAAGCGCGCGCTCAAGCGCGCGAAGGCCGGCGACCGGGGCGGCTGCGAGGAGGTGGAGCGGCAGATCGCCGACATTCTCGAGCTCGATCACGCGACGGCGCTCGCGCTCGCTCCTGACTCGCTCGTGACCATGATGGTCCTCTCGGGGATGGGCGATTCGGTCGCCTCTTACGTCTGCTACGCGCTCGACCAGCTCTCGCAGGTCTATGCCCAGATGGGCGACGAGGACCTCTCGCATATCCGCGCGGCCCAGGCGAAGGCCGTGGCGGAGTCGTTCGACTGCGATTCGGCGGACATCCCCGAGGAGCTCAAGTAACCGGTCAAGCCCTGCTTTAGAGGGCCTGCGGCCTCTGAAGCCGCTAGTATAGAACGAGGCTTAAAGCGGCCTGGGCGCCTTGCGCGCCCAGGCCATTGCGTATAAAGGTGAGAGAATGTCCCAATATCAGAACCGCGGGTGCCTGGGCGGGCCCGACCACGGGTACTCGCGCGGCGCGGGAGACCAGGGCCCCCGCCGCTCCGGCAAGGCCCATCGCCGGGCCGACTCGTCCTCCTCGCATAACAGCTACACCAACCTCGGCGGCGGATACGCGCGCAACCAGGGCGCCTATGGACGCGACGGCGGCTCTTACGGGCAGGGCAGCGGCTCTTACGGGCACGCGCGGCCTCGCCAGGGCGTGCCGCAGCCTCAGCGCGACCGCAGGGGCCACGCGAGCACATCCATGCCCAGGAGGGCCGGCGTCGAGGCGTACTCCGGCCGCCGCGATGACGGGCGCGGCGCTCGTCGCGGAGGCTACGGGCGGGCGCTCCAGGGGTATTCCCCTACCGCGCGGCCCCGCGGCGGCAGCGCCCCGCGCCGGCGCGGGGCCGCGCTCGGGCTCCCCAACGCCTCGACGCTCATCGGCTCTGCCGTCGTCATCGTGATCGCCGCCGTTGCCCTCTTTGCTTGGAACACGAGACCCGTCGACATCAAGCTCAACGGCAGCACGACGAGCGTGAAGGTCGGCTCCACCCTTGACGACATCGTGTCGGCCAAGCGCCTCTCGCCAAAGAAGGGCGACCTCGTGAGCGTCGGCGGCGACGTCTTGCAGCAGGGCCAGGGGTACGTGTACTCCGCGAGTGTCAACGGGCAGGACATCGACCCCGCCGACTTCGGCTCCTACCATGCCGCCGACGGCGACGACGTCACTATCGGCGACGGGTCGAACAAACTCGAGGACTACGACGTGAACGTCGTCGAGGAGCAGCCGAAGCTCGAGATGGGCGGCGAGGCCTGGGGAAACATCACCTACATCAGCCAATGGCCGAAGGTCGGCAAGCGCGAGGTGCGCCACGGCAAGACCTCCGGCGAGACCGCCGACGGTGACGTCATCCAGGAGACGCAGAACTGTGTCGTCACGGTCCACCAAATCAAGCCTGACGACCAGAGCAAAAAGCTCATCGCCCTCACCTTCGACGACGGCCCTGCCGACCCCTACACCGAGAAGTACCTCAGCATCCTCGACCAGTACGGCTGTAAGGCGACCTTCTTCAACCTCGGTCAGAACATCGAGGAGTACCCCGAGCTCTGTAAGAAGGTCGTTGAATCCGGCAACGAGCTCATGAGCCACACCTACCAGCACCAGCAGCTGACGAAGCTCGACGCCTCATCGCTGCAGTCTGAGTTCAGCAACGCATTCGACTCAATCAACAAGGTCGCCGGGGTCCAGACCACCGGTTTCCGCCCGCCCTACGGCGACTTCAAGGAGTCCTCGTGGCTCAACTCCGGCGGCCTCGCGAGCGTCTCGGTCCTGTGGAACCTCGACTCCGAGGACTGGCGCCGCGCAGGCGTCGACTCCATCGTGAGCAAGTCCACCAACGGCGCGTTCTCCGGCGCGATCATCCTCATGCACGACGGCGGCGGCCCGCGCGACCAGGACGTCGAGGCACTGCCCCAGATCATCCAGGCGCTCCAGTCCCAGGGCTACGAGTTCGTCACAGTGACCGACCTCATGAAGAGCGACTCTTCCATACCGCAGGACATCGCCAACGGCGACGCGAAGATGCCCGACGACTGCAACTGGCCGACCGAGATCGCCAACAAATAGAGGGATTCGGGGCATCTCGGTGATTCCGAAGCCCAACACGAGGACGGGCACGAAGCCGGCGCTTGCCGCAGGCTTCGTGCCCGTCTCCTGTTTACGCTCCCAAACTTGCGCTACAGCTTGATGTCCTCCCAGCTGTCGAGCCAGACGTCGCAGATGCCGCGCAGCGCCTCCTTCGGCTGGCCAGCCCCCGCGACGTCCACGTCGCACACGAGGAAGCCGGCGGACTTCGCCGACCTCGATCCCGCGAGGATGTCCTCGAAGACCAACGTGCGGGTAGGCTCGGCGCCTATGCGCCGCGCCGCCTCGAGGTAGATGTCCGGGTGCTCCTTTGACCTCGCGACCTCCTTGCCACACACGACTGCGTCAAATAGGCCCGAGACGTCGATGCGCGGAGCCATCGAGGCGAGCACGCGCGGGTCGTTCGTCGTCGCAAGCGCGAGCGGAACCCCGGCCGCGCGCAGCGCCCGCAGATAGCGCTCGGCACCGGGGCGCAGCGTCGCCTTCGCCTCGTAGAGGGCCGCCCCCATCCGGTTCCACTCGTCGCATATGTCCTCGACGGAGTCGCGCACCCCGAACGCCTCGCGCACCCAGGCCGCGCCCCCAGAGAAGCCGAGCGTGGCGAGCGTCTGGTGCACCTCGGGCGTGTACGGGATCCCCCGTGCCGAGAAGAACGCACGGTCGACCTCCTCCCAGAGCGCCTCGGTCGCCGAGAGCGTCCCGTCGAAGTCGAAGATCGCGTAGTCGAAGCCGACGGGCCAAAGTCTGACGGCCGAGATTTCTCTTGCCAAAAGCTTCTCCTAGAAGTCGGGCTCGTCCTCGAGCGAACGGAGGATCCCGTGGTCGATGTCGTCGCGCGTGAGCGCCATCAGCAGGTAGAGCATCTCCCTGCCAGGACGGAAGAGGTTCTCGTCTATCGCCGCGGCGGCGCCCTCCTCGAGCACCTGGAGGACTTCCTCCGACGGGGCGAGCGGGATTCCGCGGGCCGCGAGCGCCTCCGCGACGCGCTCGTCGGAGAGCGATTCACTGTTCTCCGCCCCGAGCAGGCTCGCGATCTGCCGCGCCGCGTCGACGATTCCCCCGGGCAGCATGCGCGAGGCCATCTGGTAACAGGCTTGCGAGGCCACCATGTTCCCCAGCTTCCACTGGAGCTGCGCCATCGTGATGTAGCCGAAGCCGATGCTCTGCGGGTCGCTCGCGCAGCGGAGCATGCGGCAGCACTCCTCCGACGCCTCCTCCACGCGGCCGAGCTCGAGCAGGCAATGGCTGTAGTTCAAGGCCGCCTGGGTCGAGAGCGGGGCCATGTGCGCTGCCTGGCGCGCGAGGTCGCAGGCCGCCTCGGGCCGCTCGAGCAGGAGGTCGGAGGCCGAGAGGAGCTGGAGCGCGTCGAAATAGGCGCGCGGCACGAGCCTGACCTCGGGGCAGTCGTCGGCAAAGAGCCGGTTGTAGATCACGCGG
>NZ_DAWEMK010000079.1:3895-6704 GCF_052362415.1 Paratractidigestivibacter sp.
ACGCGGTCCGCGTAGCCGTCGAAGAGCCTCCAGCGGGTCCCCGCGTCGTCGCGGTACCTCGAATCGGCCTCGATGGGCGCGAGCGCCTCCGCGACCACGGCGGCGCATCCCTCCGCGTCCCCGGCAAAGAGCTTTTTCTGCGCATCGGCGACCGTCTGCCTCAAGGCGCTCGCGGCCTTGAAGGACTCCTCCACGGCCTCGGGGTCCGACTCGTCGATCTCGCCCTCGATAAGCCTGCGAGCGACCTCGCGCGAGGCGGCGATGACGTCGGGGTCCCCGGACTCCCGCGCGATTTCGAGCACGGAGCGGACGTTCTCCTCGGTCGAGGGGCCGAGCGCGGCGGAGGCTTTCCTGGCCACCTCGGCGCGCGCGGCGTCCTCCCTCACGGAGAGCCCGTGCACGTACCTGCACCCGAGGTTCGCCGCCGCGCTCGCGCTGGAGAGGCGCTCATCGGAGAGCTCGACTGTGCGGTAGCGGCCCTTGGGGCAGAACCGCTCCTCGTCCATCGAGAAGCCCTGGGCAACCGGCGCGAGCGTCCCGTCGGACTCGTCCATCGACGCGCACAGGAAGCGCATGAGCGAGACGGGCTCGGCGCGCGCGAGGTCAATCCCCTCGAGGTCCTCGCGCTCGAGGGCCGCCGAGCAGTAGCATGCGTGGCTCGTCGCCGTGTCGACAACTCCGGAGACCCAAACGCGGTGCAGGTCAGGGGTATTGTTGAAGACGTAGGCGCACAACAGGACGAGCACCCGCAGGTTGTAGTCGGTGGCCGCGCGCCTGCGCATCGCGTCGCTCGCGGGCACGATGCCGAGCCCGTCCACATAGGCCTTGGCCGGCATGAGGCGCGGCGGGACGAGCTCGACCTCGATGGCCGCCTCGCCTTCCCGCGCGTTCACGCGGAACCTCGCGGAGAGCCGGTAGGGGAGCCTTAGGCACTCGATGCCCGCGGCGATGGCCTTGCGGTCCGCCCATTCGCCTCCGCACCCGAGCTCCTCAGGGTCGAGAACGGGGGTCTGCGCCTGCTGGGCCACCGAGCGCGCGACGCGTTGCTCGGTGCGGACGATCTCCTCCATGCTCGCTCCGCGCGGGTCGTCCAGCAGGGCGGAGCAAAGAAGCGCGCCGTTCAGCGCCGCCTCGACGCCAAGGACCCGGAGCTTTGCGAGGTAGGGGAGCTCGGCGTCCTCGATACGGAGGTAGAACAGCCCGCTCGTCCTCGGGCGTACGACGCGCAGCCCGGGCAGGCGCCCCTCGTCCTCGAAGATCCCCGCCTCGCCGAGCCGCTCCGCGAGCCTTCGCTCGAGTGCCGAGGCGCCCTCGTCGGAGCGCGTCTGGACGACGAAGGACTCCAGCAGCGCCGCCGGGTCCTTGGCCGCCATGAGCTCGCGGCCGAAGCGGTCGATGTCGAACCCCTCGGACGGGGCCGCACCGGCGAGGGCCGCCTTTGCGGCGCCCTCCACCATCGCGGCGATGACCTTCTCGATCCCACCGCCGTGTTTGCCGACAGCGCCGTCCATGTGCCTACCTCGGGTCGGAGATCTTGCGGATAAAGAGGCCGCTTCGGAGCTTCGGCTCGAACCAGGTGGACTTCGGCGGCATGAGGAGCCCCGCGTCGGCGACGCTCATGAGGTCGTCCACGGAGGTCGCGCACAGGCTGAAGGCGACGCCGTCGGCGCCGGCCCTGCGCTCGAGCTCCTCTGTGCCGGCGTTGCCGCCGACGAAGCTGATCCTCTCGTCGAGGCGCGGGTCACCGATGCCGAGCACGGGGCCGAGCACGTGGTCCTGAAGGCGCGACGCGTCGAGCGACGCCACGGGGTCTGCGCCCGCCTCGGCGTCCCCCTTCCAGACGAGGCGGCGCCAGCTCCCCGCGCAGTACATGCCAAAGACGCCCTTCTGAGCGGGCGCGACCGCCTCGCCGAGGGGCTCGGAGACCTCGAAGTTCGCGGCCGCTACCGCCTGCGCGAGCTCGTCGGGCGTCATCCCGTTCAGGTCCGAGACCACGCGGTTGTATGGAAGGACCGTGAGCTCGCTCGCGGGAAAGAGGACGCAGAGCAGGTAGTTGAAGGGCTCGTCCCCCGTGAGGGCGTCTCCCGCGTCCTCGCGCAGCTCGCGGCACACGCGCGCTGCCGAGGCCGCGCGGTGGTGGCCGTCGGCGATGTAGGCGCGCGGCATCCGCGCGAGCATGAGCTCGATGGCCTCGACCGCCTCCGGGCGGCCCACGCGCCACACGGTCTGGCGCACGCCCTCGGCGTCCTCGAAGTCATAGAGGGGCTCGGCCTCCTTGGCCGCGCCGACGAGGAAGGCGAGCGTCGGGTCGTCGCGGTACGCGAGGAAGATGGGCCCGGTCTGGCAACCGGTCGCCTCGATATGGCGGACGCGGTCGTCCTCCTTCTCGCGGCGGGTCAGCTCGTGTCGCCGGATGGTCCCGTCCATGTAGTCGTCGAGCGAGCACGCGGCGACGATGCCGGTCTGGCTGCGGCCGCCCTGCTCGAGGCGATAGAGGTAGTAGCATTTGTTCGGGTCGCGCATGAGCGTGCCGTCGGCGGCCCGTTCCTCGAGGATCCTCCTCGCGGCCGCGTAGACGTCGTCCGCGTACATGTCGTGGTCGGGGCCGAAGGCGGTCTCGGGGCGGTCGATCGCGAGGAAGGAGGTCGGGTGGGCGGCCACATAGGCGGCGGCCTCGCCGCGGTCGAAGACGTCGTAGGGCAGCGAGGCGAACGCCGCCGCGCGGTCGGGAACGGGCCGCAGGCAGGCGAAGGGCAGTGCGCGCATTGGTATATCTCCTCAGGTCGAGGGCATGTTCGGGCGTAGGGTT
>NZ_DAWEMK010000079.1:6714-8592 GCF_052362415.1 Paratractidigestivibacter sp.
ACCCTGCCCGGGCCAGGGCGTGCTCTGCTATGCTCACATCGTTACCTGCCCGGAAAGGAACAGCTGATGCCCCCGATATCCCAAAGGAAGCTCGTCGTTTTCGACTTCGACGGGACCCTCGTCGACTCCATGCCCGGCATCGTCGCCACCGCCCGCGCCGTCATGCACCGGCATGGATGGACTGACGAGGAGCTCGGCGACATGAGCAGGCTCGTGGGCCCGCCCTTCCCGCAAGCGTACAGCATGGTCTACGGCCTATCCGAGGCCGAGGCGCAGCAGGTGACCGAGGAGTACCGCGCCATCTATGCGGGCCTCGGGCGCGACGGGTGGCCGCTCTTCGAGGGGATGGACGCGCTTCTTGGCGACCTCAAGGCCGCAGGGAAGCTCCTCGGCACGGCCTCGTCCAAGCGCGAGTTCCTCCTGCGCCGGGGCCTGGAGACCAACGGCGTCCTCGACCTCTTCGACTTCCCCATGGCGAAGCTCTCCGACCACGGCGACTCGAAGGTGGCGGCCCTCGGGCGCGCCCTCGCCGCCGCCGGCGTCGACGGCTCCGAGGCCGTTATGGTGGGCGACCGCCGCTTCGACGCGGAGGCGGCCACGAGCTGCGGCGTCGAGTGCGTGGGCGTGCTCTACGGCGCCACCGCCCCGCGCTCCGAGCTCGAGTCCGCCGGCTGCGCGGCGATCGCCGACACCATCGACGACCTGCGGCGCATTCTTTTGGGATAGGGAATTCCCCCGCCTGCGGAAGCGCCCGTCAGAGCGCGGCCGCGATGGGGTAGAGTTAGCGTATGCGCGGGCAGAAGGCCCGCGCCCACGGACGAAGGGAGCCGCTCATGGACGGATTCGATATGGGCGAGACCATCTACAAGGCGTTTCTCGCCGGCGTCGGCGCCGTCGCCGCCGGTGCCGAGAAGGGCCAGCAGCTCGTCGACGAGCTCGTGAAGAAGGGCGAGATCACCGTCGAGCAGGGCAAGAATCTGAACTCCGAGCTCACGCGCAAGGTCAAGGAGACCTTCGAGTCCACGGTTTCGGGAGCTTCCGACGCCGCGCTGCGCTCCAAGCTCGAGTCCATGACGCCCGAGCAGCGCGCCGCGTACGCGCAGAAGGTAGCGGACATGAGCGCCGCTATCGAGGCCGATCGCGCCAAGGCCGCCGACGAGCCCGTCGCCGAGGACGTCTCGGACGCCTCTGAGGACGCCGTCGAGCCGGACGCCGCAGAGTAGCGCACGGGCGTGGCCGCAGAACCCGAACAGAAAACCGCAACGGAGACGGGCGCCGACGAGGCCGCCCGTCTCCATGAGTACGACCAGATCTTGAACAGCTGGTACGACGAGATGACCCGCGACGGCTCCGATTCGGGGCCGGACACGATCGGCATCTTCGGCGGCCGAGCCCAGGGGTCTGCGCAGTACGACCTCTCGCGCGCGAGCCGCCTTCGGCGCATCGGAGAGATCCTGCAGATCGTGCGTCGCTACGACATCTTCCACGGTCTCACGCCCCAAGGCCTGCGGCGGATGCTCGAGGAGCTCGGCCCCACCTTCGTCAAGGCCGGCCAGATCCTCTCGATGCGTTCCGAGATCCTGCCGCCGAGCTTCACGCGCGAGCTCTCCAAGCTGCGCACCGACGTCGAGCCGATGGACCGCGAGACGGTGCTCACCGCCCTGCGCGCCGAGTACGACCGCCCCATCGAGGAGATCTTCGACGCCATCGACGACAACCCGCTCGGCTCCGCCTCCGTCGCCCAGGTGCACAAGGCGCGTCTGGTTACAGGCGAGCTCGTGGCCGTCAAGGTACAGCGCCCGCATGTCCAAGAGGTCATGGCCAAGGACATCTCCATCATGCGCTCGCTCGCGCGCAGACTGGGCGGCTTCATCGGCG
>NZ_DAWEMK010000080.1:0-8253 GCF_052362415.1 Paratractidigestivibacter sp.
AGTCCATCGACGACCTCCAATCCTTCGACGCGCTGGAGTTCTGCCGCGCGCTCGTGGGCGAAGGGATGTAGCACATGGCAGTGTTCAGCTCGCTTTCCGACCGCCTCCAGGACACCTTCGACAAGCTGCGCGGCAAGGGCCGTCTTACGGAGGAGGACATCAACCTCGCCATGCGCGAGATCCGCATGGCCCTGCTCGAGGCGGACGTCAACTACCGCGTGGTCAAGGGCTTCGTCGCGCGCTGCAAGGAGCAGTGCATGACGGCCGAGACCCTGGAGTCCCTGAACCCGACGCAGAACGTCGTGCGCATCGTTCTCGACGAGCTCACGCAGCTGCTCGGCTCCACCGAGTCCAAGCTCGTCCTCGCCCAGAACCGCACGCCGAACGTGATCATGATGGTGGGCCTGCAGGGCTCCGGCAAGACCACGGCCTCGGCCAAGCTCGCCTACCTGCTCAAGAAGCAAGGCCACAGCCCGTTGCTCGCGGCTTGTGACACGCACCGCCCCGCGGCCGCCGACCAGCTCGAGACCCTCGGCTCAGAGATCGGCGTGCGCGTCTACCGCGGCGACGGCAAGGACGCCGTCCGCGTGGCCTCCGAGTCCATCCGCGACGCCGTCGACCACCTGAACGACATCGTTATCGTCGACACCGCCGGCCGTCTGCAGATCGACGAGGAGATGATGCAGGAGGCCGTGGCCATCAAGGAGGCCGTGCGCCCCGACCAGATCCTCATGGTCGTCGACTCGATGACCGGCCAGGACATCGTCAACGTCGTCCAGACCTTCGCCGAGCGCGTCGACTTCGACGGCGTGATCATGTCCAAGCTCGACGGCGACGCCCGCGGCGGCGGCGCGCTCTCTGTCCGCGAGGTCACCGGCAAGCCGATCAAGTTCGTCTCGATGGGCGAGAAGCCCGATTCTCTCGAGGTCTTCCATCCCGACCGCATGGCCAAGCGCATCCTGGGCATGGGCGACGTCGTGGGCATCATCGAGGAGGCCCAGAAGCTTGCCGACGAGCAGCAGGCCGCCGACGCCGAGCGCATGCTGCGCGAGGGCTTCACCATGGACGATCTGCTCACGCAGATGCAGCAGATCCGAAAGATGGGCGGCCTCCAGAAGCTCATCGGCATGATCCCCGGCATGGAGCGCGCGATGGCCCAGCAGCCGGGCGCCAACGTCGACGACTCGCAGATGGTCCGCATCGAGGCCATCATCCACTCCATGACCGCCGAGGAGCGCGCGAAGCCCAAGATCATCAACGGCCAGCGCCGCAAGCGCATCGCCCAGGGTTCCGGGCGCAGCGTCCAAGAGGTCAACCAGCTCATCAAGCAGTGGTCCGAGATGAACAAGATGATGGGCAAGATGCGCACCATGAGCCAGTCCATGACGGGCAAGAAGGGCAAGAAGAACCGTCGCGCCATGCAGAACATGATGCGCGACATGGGCCTCGACAAGCTCAAATAGCGCCGGTCGCCGACTTGGCCGCCGCCGACAGCCGAACAAGGGGCGGGCGCGGGTTTTCCCGAGGCATATCGGGGAACCCGCGCCCGCCCTCAAGCTACCCGTCGGTGGTCGTTCGCCTAGCGGGCCTTCACCAACTGATGAGCGCGCTGATGACTGATACCCAGCAATGCGCCGATGTCTCGGAGCGAGACGCCCATATCGTGGAGCTTCTTCGCAGCGATGCCCTGCGTCCTCATGGCGCGCGCCTCGAGCTCGGCCGCTTGGCGCTTGAGCTCAACGGCTTCGGCCACCTCGGAGGGGAGGTCGTACTCGTAGGCGACGTCGATGTCCTCATCGTCGGTCGTGATCTTGATGAGGTCTCGGGTCATGGTGTTGAGCTCAGAGTAGTTCCTAGCTTGTGTGCAGTAGCCGATCTCCGGCACCTCGATGACCCACCATCCATCGGCCTTCTGGACCTTCGCAGTATATTTTGACACTATTTCCACCATCCGTTTCCAAGCTCGGACTCGCACAGGCGATAGATGCTTACCACAAGAGGCTCTTTCAGCTCGCGATGCCGGGGAATCACCACGCGCGTAGAGCCCAGCATTCAAATCTCGTGGCAAGAACCCTGGCGAACGCGAACGAACTTGATGTGGGACCTTGCGGCGGAGCGCCGGATCTTTGCGATCAGGTCGATTCGCTTGGTCATTAGTGTACCAATCTAACCGTCTAGCACAATAGACATTTGATTCTATTGCGCTAGACATTAATTCGGGTAATGAGAGCCTAGAGCTCGTCCTCCTCGTACATCGAGCCGGCGCGCACGATCGCCCAGGCCGTGAAGGTCAGAAGGCCGCCGAGGATGCAACAGGCGATGACGGGCAGGGACACGTCGCCCGTCTTGGGCACTCCCGGAGCGGAGGGCTCCCACGGCTCGGCGGGCGGGTTGCTCGTGGGCGGCTGGCCGAACGTCACGGTTTGCGCCTCGTCCTCGATGTCCGCGTGCACGGCAAGAAGAACGTCCTCGGAGTAGAGCGACTCGAACGCCACGAGCTGCTTGCCTGCGAGATCGGGCGCTTTGAAGCGGAACTCGACGGTGGCGGTACCGTCGGCGGCGTCGGCCGTGAACTCAGCGCTCGCCGTCACGAGGGAGCCGTCGGAAGCCTTAAGCACGCCCGCATCCTCGCCATTCTCATCCTTCAGGTGGAGCGCTCCTTCCACTCGGTAGACCTTGCCGCAGATGAGGTTGCGGTAGGTGACGGTGTCGACGAGCGTCGTCTCTTGGCCGACCTCGCGCCAGTCCAGCTCCTTCTTTCCGTTGTCGGAGAGGAGCTCGGTGCCCAGGTCGGGGACGCGGACGCTCTGGCCCTCGTCGTCGATGTCGGCGTGGGAGCCGACGCGCTCGCCTGCGCGGTAGAGCTCCTCGAACACGACGAGCGTCCTCGCACCGAGGCCCGAGGCGTCGACCTCGAACTCGAGCTCCTGCGAGCCGTCTGGGCCCTCGGGGACAAACGTCGCTCGCTGCTGCGCGACCACGCCCTCGTCGGAGCCGTCCTCGCCCCTCAGGTGGACCTCTCCCGCGAGCTCATACTCGGCGCCCGGCACGAGGTTCTCGTGCTCGACCACGTCGACGATGTGCTGCGAGGCGGAGCGCGGGGTAATGTGGTCATCGGTGAGTGCTGCGGTCGCGGTCGTGCGCAGCCTCGGGAAGTCGACCGTCTGTCCCTCGTCCTCGATGTCCGCATGGACGGCGTACTGGATGCCGTTTCTTTCCAGGGACTCGAAGGCGACCACATCCTTGCCCGCGAGCGCGACGCCCGTGAACTCGAAGACGATCTCGGCGAAGCCGTCGCGCACGTCAGGGGTGAAGGCGGCCTGCGCGCAGATGGGCTCCCCGGCGTCGTCGGTCGCCGCACCGAGGTCGGAGCCGTCGTCGCCCTTCACGTGGAGGGTTCCTTGGAGCAGGTACTCGTTGCCGGGCTCGAGGTTGCGGTAGGCGACGGTGTCCGTGAGCTTGACGCTCTGCGCCGACGCGTCCGCCTCGTGGCCGGCGTTGCCGGTGAGCGTGGTCGCGATCCTCGGCACGCGAACGCTCTGGCCCTCGTCGTCGAGGTCGGCGTGCTCGGCCAAAAGATCGTCCCCGTCGTAGACACGCTCGAAGGCGACGAGCCGGTGTCCGCCGAGCTGCGACGCGTCGAGTACGAAGCGGAGCTCCTGGGTGCCTGAGCTGAGCTGCGGTGCGAAGCTTCCCTCAGCGCTCGCGACGACGCCGAGGTCGCGCCCGTCCTCGTCGATGTCGTGGAGCTCGCCGCGGACACGGTACCCGCGGCCAGGCTCGAGCCCCTCGTACTCGATGGCGTCCATGAGCTCGACGCCTTCGGCGGCCGGGCAGGTTTTCTCGCCCTCGCCGTGGCTGAGCGTCGTCGCGATGCTCACGCGCTCATCGTCGAAGGTGCCGAGCGCATAGGTCCTCGCGTCGCGCGAGACGCGCAGCGTCGTGCTGACCAGGCGGTGCCCCTGGTTAGCGGCGCACCTGAGCTCCTCGAGGAGGTAGGTGTCGTAGGGGAGCGCGCCGCGCGCGTCGTCGACGTCGTCGTTTCCGAACCAGATACCGGCCGCGGGGTCGAGCTTGCCCTCATCCGTCACCTCGCCATCCTCGCCGAGCGCGGAGTCGGAGGCGTTCGTGCGGGCGCTGTGCGCGTTCTCCTCGGAGTCGAACATCCCGTTCTCGTCGGTGACGATCACATGGCTCTCGCCGGTGCTCTGGCTCGTCAGTTTGAAGGCGACGCTGGCCATGCGCCCTTGCGTGCCCTCGTCGGCCTTGACGAACGAGAGCCCGCCGCGGATCGGCGCGTCGGCGACGACTGGCGCGTCGTAGGTGCTCACGTGGACACCGGTGCCCTCGCCGGTGATGCGCCGGACCTCTACCTGGGAATTGAGCAGATAGCCCTCAGGTGCCTTGGTCTCCTGCACCGCGACGGTGCCGAGCGGGAGCTCCTGCCCGAGCCGCGCCGTCCCGTCGTCTGCGGTGGTCACGGTGAAGCTCTTCTGCGGGGATGCGGGAAGGCTCCCGAGGTCATAGGATCCCGCATAGTAGTCGATGCGGAACTCGGCGCCGGCGAGCGTGGCCGCGCCGGTCGGGGTCTCGCCCGACTCGGCGTCGCGCTTGACCACGGCGACGTCGACCTGGCAGGTCTGGGGCGCGTCGGCGACGTCGGCTCGCGCCACCGCGCCGGCGGGTACATCCACGGCGCGGACGGTCTCGTCGAGCGCGAAGCCGGGGGCGGGGGTCGTCTCGCGAACGTAGTAGCGCCCGGCAAGAAGACCCGTCGCCTTACCGCGCCCTCCCGCGTCGGTTACGATGGTGGCCGCGCGGTCCGTGCAGCCCTCGTCGCGGAAGACGCCGTACTCGGCGCCGGCGAGGTTGTAGCACCCGTCGCCCGCCGATACCTGCGGACGCGTGCTCGTCTTCGCGATCTCGAGGTCGCCGCGGGCAGGCTCGAGCCAGAACCGAGCGCACTGTTGGGTCCCGTTGGGCTTGCTGTAGAAGCGGCCGCGTCCGATGACGGAGCCCTCCGCCATGCGGGCCTTAAGCTGGTCGCTCGCTGCCACGACGATGCCCTTCGCTTTGTCGGAGATGTGGTGGCCCCTGCAGGCCGCCATGCGGTCGAGGTCGAAGTCGTGCTCCGAGAGCTCCCAGAAGCACCGCTGCGTCATCACGTACAGCTCGCCGCCCTTAAGTCCGCCGTCCCCATAGCTGTTCTGCAAGTAGTCCTGCACGAGCGCCAAGAGCGTGACCTTATTCTGGTCCAGCTGCTTGTACTGGTCGGGCGTGGGGTCTTGGCCGGTATCGTTTATGCAGACCCAGCCGCGGACCGTCGCGCCCACGGCGTCCTGCACGACCGAGTCGCCGCTCTGCCCGTTGACGCCCGGCTCCAGGCAGAACGCCCAGGGGGCATCCGGGCCAGATCCCGCGGTCCAGATCGCCTGGTCCTCGAACCCGGAGTCGCCGGCGTTGACGATCTCCACGTGGCTGCCGACGGCCTCGGCGGCGAGCGCCTCTGTGGGCATCGCGCACGAGGCGAAGGCTCCGAGCACCTGCGTCGCCACGAGCACGAGGCTGGACAGCCAGGCGGCGAGCCTCCTTCTGATCGATTCTGCGCGGGCATGCGCCGGCGCGTGGTTCGGGCGGTTTCCCATGGTTCTCCCTTCTGTCGGATGCCGCGCACGGCGCGCGGGGAGTCAAACTCTAAGGGAGGACACAGGCGGCGACGGCCTCTGCGGGTGAATCGGGCCGGGCTGCCTTGCGCGTATCTTCCGGGAACCTTCCGGCAATCTTTCGCGCCGCGAGAAAGCGCGAGGTAGACGACCCGCCGACACATGCGGGAAGAAACCCCGGCGTGCCCTTGCCCGCAGGTCGTCCGGCGGCTGCCGCCGCCCGCACCGTGCATACGACCGTTCGCAGGGACTTGGTCTTCGTCGTCGCCACAGCTCGTTCATATATAAATTCTGCGCTGTATTACTATGTCGTTTTGCTCGCTTGATTATGAACGAACATAAGCTCAGGGCCCCGACGCGATTCTCGCCGGGGCCCTGAGCAGGAACTTATGGTGGTGGCCGTGCTAGTTGTGCACGACCACGATGTCGCCGATCTTCGTGAGGCCGAAGAGCTCCTTGGCCTTATCGACCGGGAGGTTCACGCAGCCGTGGCTCCCGTTGCCCTCATAGATCTTGCCGCCGAACTTCGAGCGCCAGTCCGCGTCGTGCAGGGCGTAGGAGTTGCCGATGAAGGGCATCCAGTAGTCGACGTGGCTGATGTACTCGGGCTCGTTGGTCGCGGGGTCGATCGCGCCGCGGAGCTCGACATCACCCTGGGCGCGGTAGGAGTCCATCACATAGACGCCGCACGGGGTCCCGTGGTCCTTGGTGGTGTCGCCGGTGACGATGTCTGTCTCCCAGACGAGGTTGCCCGAGTCGTCGTACATGCGGGCGTGCTGCTCGGCGAGGTCGACATCGATGAAGCGGTTACCCCAGTCTTTGCCCCCGTTGGCGGCTGCGTATGAGGCGCCCTGCGAGTAGGTCGGGATGTCGATGTTGGACTTCTGGCCGGACTGTAGCGCCTCGACGATCTTCGTTGCCGTGTCGGCGCCGTTGATGTTCCAGCCGTAGGAACCGCCGGAGACCGAGACCTGCTTGCCGTCGGGCCTGGTGTAGGCGCGGGTGGTGCCCACGGTGTCGCAGGACTTGGAGAGGTCCCCGCGGCACCAAGCGGTGATGGCGTCGGAGTCGAGCGAGATGCTAAGGTCGTCGCCGAACTTGACCCACGAGGCGATCTGCTCAGCGGTGATCGTCGTCACGGTGGAGCCGGCGAGCGTCAGCGTCGGCGCGCTCGCGAGGTAGGAGTTCGCCTGCTTGATGGCCTCCGAGAAGTCGTCCCCGGACGTCATACAGTCGTCGCCGAGCGTGAGGGAGGGCTGCAGGGCGTCGAGCGCTGCACAGACCTTCGCCGCCGCGGCGTCGCCGTTGAGGGAACGGGTGTCGCCGCCGTTCTCGAGCACGAAGCTCGACTGGGCCTGGTCGTAGGCGATCTTCGCGTTCTGCTCGGCGGTCTTGGCGGCCTCCTGGCTCTTCTCCACGAAGGGCGCGATGGCCGCGGCGACCTTGTCTTTGTCGTAGGCCAGCTTCTTGTCGAGCTTGATGTCGCGCGACTTCGTGAGCTCGAAGGGCCAGGCCCAGGCGTTGGCGCGCCCGAAGGCGTCGTCCGCGTAGGCCGTCCCGTCGTAGCCGAGGTCGACGTCGGCGGCGGCCAAGGTGAGCTCCACGCCGGCGCCGCTCACCTTGAGGGAATAGCCGTCGGTCTCGGAGTCGATGGCGGAGACAAGCTCGTCGCGGGTCTTGAGCGAGTAGTCGGTTCCGTCGACCGCCGTGTTGGGCAAAAAGTGGTCCGAGAAGTACGCGACGCCGCCGAGGTAGGCTGCGCCCGCGAGGCCGGCGACGACGACGGGGACGATCCAGAGCTTGCCGTGCTTCTTCGCGGGTGCCTTCGGCTCGGGGGCGTCCGGCGCGGGCGCCGCGGCGGCGCCGATGGTCTCGAAGGGGCTCGGCGCGCCGGCCTCGTCCGTGGCGATGGCGTCGATGGGGTCGACGGGAACCTCGGTCTTCTGGGTGCCCTGTGCTTCCTGGGCGCCTTCCGCCCCCATATCTATGCTCGCGAGGTGCGAGAGGTCCCGCCGGGCGGTCTTCTCGGCGTTTTTGTTGTTAAGGGAATCCTGGCTCATAGCTCAACCTTTTGGATTTGTTTGATGTGTGTTTGGGCTGGGCGGTGCCGCAGCCCGTCTATGCTACCTCAGCCGAGGGACAAGTATCATGTCCTCTGTGGTTTGAAACAAGAAGTGAAGGAAGCTCCATGCAGATTGAACGGCTCGCCGCGCTCGACGACCCCAGGCTCGACGTTTTCGCGCGGCTGACCGAGCACCAGTTGCGCAACAAGCTCGACCCCGCCCGCGGCGTGCTCATCGCCGAGTCGCGCCTCGTCGTGGAGGTCGCCCTCGATGCCGGCGTGGGGCCGCTTTCGTTCCTCGTCGACGAGAGGCACCTCGAGTCCTGCGCCGAGCTGCTCGCGCGGGGCGACGAGGTCGCGGCGTCGGCGGGGGAGGAAGAGCCCGCGGTGTTCGTGCTGCCGCACGACCTTGCCGAGAAGCTCACGGGCTATAAGGTGACCCGTGGGTTCATCTGCGCCATGCGCCGTCCGCGCGAGCGCACGGTCGCCGAGGTCGTCCGGGGCGCGCGCAGCGTCGCTGTGCTCGAG
>NZ_DAWEMK010000081.1:0-7821 GCF_052362415.1 Paratractidigestivibacter sp.
CCTCGAGGCCGTGCAGAAGCAGGGCTCCCCGCTGCTCATCATCGCTGAGGACGTCGACGGCGAGGCCCTGGCCACGCTGATCCTCAACAAGCTCCGCGGCGCCCTGAACGTCTGCGCCGTCAAGGCCCCCGGCTACGGCGACCGCCGCAAGCGCATGCTCGAGGACATCGCCATCCTGACCGGCGGCCAGGTGGCCATGAAGGAGCTCGGCATCAACCTCACCGACGTCACCGCCGAGATGCTCGGCCGCGCCAAGTCCGTCAAGATCACCAAGGACAACACCACCGTCGTGGGCGGCGCCGGCGCCAAGCAGGCCATCGACGAGCGCGTCAACCAGATCAAGGCCGAGATCGAGAACACCACCTCCGACTTCGACCGCGAGAAGCTCCAGGAGCGCCTCGCCAAGCTCTCCGGCGGTGTGGCCGTCATCAAGGCCGGCGCTGCGACCGAGTCCGAGCTCAAGGAGATCAAGCACCGCATCGAGGACGCCCTGCAGGCTACCCGCGCGGCCGTCGAGGAGGGCATCGTCGCCGGCGGCGGCGTCGCGTTCCTGACCGCTTCTTCCGCGCTCGACGCCGTCAAGACTGCTGATGCCGACGAGAAGATCGGCGTCGAGATCATCCGCAAGGCCCTTGCTGCGCCCGTGAAGAAGATCGCCGACAACGCCGGCTACGAGGGCTCCGTCGTCGCCGAGAAGATCAAGGCCATGCCCGCTGGCCAGGGCCTCGACTCCGCGACCGGCACCTACGGCGACATGATCGAGATGGGCGTGCTCGACCCGGTCAAGGTCGCCCGCGTCACGCTCCAGAACGCCGCTTCCATCGCCGGCCTGATCCTCATCACCGAGGCCACCGTTTCCGACGAGCCGAAGGACACCACCATCGAGGAGGCTATCTCCGCGGCGGCTGCCCAGGGCGGCCAGGGCGGTGGCATGTACTAATCGAGAAGCGATTCTCGGGCGGTAACGTAACCGCGCGGCGGCGGCCCCGCCAAGATGCGAGCGAGCACGCTCGGCACCTTGGCGGGGCCGCCGCTTTTTTGGATGCCGCTTCTTCGCAGGCCTTCTTTCCACGCCGGCCCGCGGCCTGCGCATCGCTACAATAAAAAAGTTGCTGCCGACCAGAGGGGAGACGACGGTGGCCGAAAAAAAGAGGGACTTCCTCGACGACTTGATCGACATCCAGAGCGACTTCCAGGCGCTCCAGAACCCGTTCGGCGACATCGCCGACTCGCTGGCCGCCGACCCGAGCCAGCGCAAGGTGTTCAACCCCGCCGACTACAAAGAGAAGCCTTTTGCGAACTCGAACCGCTGCCTGCGCACCGCGTCCGGCCGCGAGGACGTGTGCTCGCGCTGCATCGACGTCTGCCCGGTCGACGCCATCACCATCCACAAGCAGTCCGTGATCATCGGCGAGGACTGCCGCAAGTGCGGCCTGTGCGCCGCGGCCTGCCCGACCGAGACCATCAGCACGCGCCGCCACATGCCGCGCCAGGTCTACGATCAGATCGCCCGCGTCGCCTCGGCCTACGAGCAGTGCTACGTCACCTGCACCCGCGCGCTCAAGCGCCTGCCCAAGGGCAATGAGGTCGTGCTCGGCTGCGTGGGCGCGATCAGCCGCGACCTGTGGTTCTCGCTCATGGCCGACTACGACAACATCAGCGTCTACCTGCCCGTCGGCATCTGCGACCGCTGCAAGACCACGACGGGCGAGGAGTTCTACTGCGACGCCATCGGCACCGCGGAGGAGTGGGCGCAGGCTGGCCTCGGCCTCGTGGCCGACGAGTCCGAGATGACCCACGAGTACACGCGCGAGTACAAGCGCTCGCAGTTCATGAGCAGCGCCGTCACCTCCGCCGAGCGCCTCCTTACCCGCACGAACCCGGCGCTCGCCGGCGCGAAGGCCGTCGCGAACAAGATCTCGGCCCACGCGACCCGCCTCGACCAGCTCCAGCGCACGCTCGAGGGTGCCGTCGGCGCAAAGACCTCCAGCAACCGCCAGCGCATGCTCACCCAGAACCGCAAGCTCGTGATGGGTGCGCTGCAGCACGACGAGGGCCTGGCCAAGTTCATAGACCTCAAGGTGCCGGTGTGCGACGCGAGCAAGTGCACCATGTGCGGCGAGTGCGCCAAGGTCTGCACCACGCGCGCGCTCGACCTCGACGTTCACGGCCACATAACTATTCAAAGCTCCTACTGCGTGAGCTGCGAGGCGTGCGCAAAGGTCTGCGAGGACGGTGCGCTCGCCATGGAGCCCATGGACGTCCGTGAGCTCATCGTGCCCGACAAAGCTGCCGAGGAGGTCCGGCGCAAGAAGGCCCAGGCCAAGGCCGAGGCCCAGAAGTACATCGAGCAGGGAAAAAAGCAGCTCAACCGCGCCGCCAACGCCCTCGAGAGCCTCTCTGGCGACGATGCCTCGGCAAAGAAGAAGTAAGGTCCATCGTCCTCTTTCGCGCTTGGGACTTCGGCGAGCACAAAGGCTATACTCAGTACGTTTACCGCTCATTTCCAAAGGAGTCCCACGTGTCTTTATCCATCGGCATCGTCGGCCTGCCCAACGTCGGCAAGTCCACCCTCTTTACCGCGCTGACCAAGAAGGGCGGCCTCGCCGCGAACTACCCCTTCGCGACCATCGATCCCAACGTCGGCATCGTCGACGTGCCCGACGAGCGCCTCCAGAAGCTCGCCGACATCGTGCACCCGGGCCGCATCGTCCCCGCGACTGTCGAGTTCGTCGACATCGCCGGCCTGGTCAAGGGCGCGAACGAGGGTGAAGGCCTCGGCAACCAGTTCCTCGCGAACATCCGCGAGACCGACGCCATCTGCGAGGTCGTGCGTTACTTCAGCGACCCCAACGTCATGCGCGAGGTCGGCCGCACGGGCGACTTCGTCGACCCGGCGGGCGACGCGGACACGATCATGACCGAGCTCATCCTCGCCGACATCGGCACGCTCGAGAAGCAGCTCCCCAAGCTCGAGAAGGACTCCAAGCGCGATAAGGAGCTCGCCCCCAAGTTCAACGTCGCCAAGCGCCTCCTCGCGTGGCTGAACGACGGCAAGCGCGCCGCCACCATGGAGATGACCGACGACGAGCGCGCGGCCGCCAAGGGGCTCTTCCTACTCACGCTGAAGCCGATCCTCATGGTCGCCAACGTCGACGAGGATCAGCTCGGCGAGGACCTCGCGCCCATCGACGGCGTGAAGCCCATCCCCATCTGCGCCAAGGTCGAGGCCGAGCTCTCTGAGCTCGACGCCGACGAGGCCGCCGAGTACCTGGCCGACCTGGGGCTCCAGAAGTCCGGCCTCGAGACCCTTGCCCAGGAGGCCTACAAGCTCCTCGGCCTGCAGAGCTACTTCACCGCGGGCGAGATGGAGGTCAAGGCCTGGACTGTCCGCATCGGCGCGAAGGCCCCCGAGGCCGCCGGCGTCATCCACTCCGACTTCGAGCGCGGCTTCATCAAGGCAGAGGTCGCCAGCTACGAGGACTACGTCGAACTCGGCGGCGAGGCTGGCTGCAAGAACGCCGGCAAGCTCCGCATGGAGGGCAAGGACTACGTCGTCCAGGACGGCGACATCATGCACTTCCGCTTTAATGTCTAGGGTTTTGCGTCGCTAGTTCGGCTTGTGGCGGCAGGCTGGTCGGTCCGTGACCGACCAGCCTGTTCTGTATTCACAGGTTATCGTCCGCCTAAGCCCCGGAGTAGCCGCCCCGGCCCCGCTCGGCTACTCCAGCGCCCCGTAGACGGCCGCGGAGACCTGCGCCATCAGCGCGTTGGCGACGCCGTAGTCGAGGCCGCGGGTGAGCACGCAGATCACGTAGGGGTGCTCCGCGTAGACGATGCCGCCGTCGTGGCGGATGCCGTCCACGGTGCCGGTCTTGTGCCCGAAGGCGACGTCGGCGGGCAGGCCCTGGGCCAGCCCCTCGTCGTCCTCCTGGTCCAGCAAGAAGTCCTTGGCACGCTCGCAGGAGCCCTTGGACGCCAGCGTCCCGGAGGCCACCCGCTCCAGGATCCGGCACGCGTCGTTCGCACTGATCATGTTGAAGCTGCCGTCGTTGGCCGGCAGCATCAGCTTGTGCGCCAGGTTCGTCCCGCCGAGCCCCAGCTCAGTGGCTTTCTGTTGTATGGCCTCAACGCCCATGCGGCCGATGAGGACGTTCGTGCCCACGTTGTCGCTCACGGCGACCATCCGGTGCGCCACTTCGTCGAGGGTATACTCGCTGCCCACAGGGTCGTCCTGCATGGTGCCCGAACCGCCGACGACGTCGCCGCCGTCGAGCGTGTACGTCTCGTCCGCCAGCAGCTCGCCGGAGTCGACCTCGTCCAGGTACTCCGCGAGCACGAGCAGCTTGATCATGCTCGCCGACTGCATAGGCTCGTCGCCGTTGATGTCGATGCTCCCGCTGCCGTCGAGCATCCGAATGCTCACCGCCACGTTGTCGCCGTGACCGGAGATGATCCTTGCGACCGCGGCCTCTGTGCCGCTCATGTCCGTCACGACGGCGGGGGAGGTCTCCATCGCCGCGGTCTCCTGCTCGTCGGCGGCTAGCTGGACCGCGGCAGCCGCGGCCTGCACCTCCGCCGCGGCGGCAGCCGAGGCGGCGTCCACGGCAGCGTACCCTGCGCGGATCCCCGCCACGAGGAACGCCGCGAGGGCGAGGGATCCCCCCGCCACCGCGGCGTACTGCTTGTTCGATATCCCGTACTTTTGCGTTGAAGCCAAGTCTATAGCCGAATCCAATCCAAGCCCTTCTCAAACATCAGGGCGTTACCCGAAGGGCTTACTGCGCGTGATCGGAGCAGAGCACGACGATGACGTCGTAGTTCGTGGTCCAGGCGCCGGTGTTCTCGCTGACGTTCGACTCCGAGACCCCGAGCGTCTTTGCCACGCCGGCGGCCTTGGCCTTCGCCGCGTCGCCGTTGTAGTAGACCTTCGTCACGGTCTCGTTGCTGCTGTAAACGGACTCGTTGCACGAGAAACCGGCGCTGCCGAGTTTCTCGCTCGCGCGCGACGCAGCGCCGCTGACGCCGCTGGAGTTGACCACGTCGACGGAGCCGGTGTACGCGGGCTCGATGCCGAGGCTGCCGTTGCCGTCACCGGACCCGGAGCCGCTGCCCGCGGAGGCGTTGTCCGCCGTCCCCGTGCCGGAGCCGTCGCCCGACGAGGTCAGCGCGTCGGCGCCCGCCATCGTGCCGATGAGGCCCGAGGTCTGGTCCTCGGACTCGCTGTCCAGGGGTGGCTTGCCCTCCTTCACGCGGTCCATCATCTTTTGCCAGGCGGCCTCGTCGATCTTCTCGTACCAGGTGTTGTTGGTGTAGTAGCCGCTCGTGGGCTCCATACCGGAATACACGTTGTGCTCGACGTCGAGGTCCTTGAACTGCACCGCGAGGCCGAGGATGTCAGATATGTTGACGTCGGTGGTCACGCCGCCCGCGAGCTGCGAGACCGCGTTGGTCATGGTGGCGATGTCCAGCGTGAGGACCTTCTTTACGATGGCGGCGATGACCATGCGCTGGTTGGCCGCGCGGAAGACGTCGCCGTCGCCGTAGTCGTCGTAGGCGTGGCGGCTGCGCGCGAGGGCGAGCGCCTCGTCGCCGTTCAGGGTGTGCTCGCCGGCGGTCAGGTCGGCGCCGGAGTAGTCGTCCTTGATGTCGATCGGCAAATCGACGGTGATGCCGCCGATGGTGTCCACGATGCCCGCGAACTGCTCGAAGTCGACCTCGGCGTAGTGCGAGATGTCGACGCCGCAGAGCTTCTCGACGCACTTGATCATGTAGGAGGGGCCGCCGAGCGAGTAGGCCGCGTTGAGCTTCTGGGTGCCCGCGCCCATGTCGGACATGTCGGTCATCGTGTCGCGGTGGAGAGACACGAGCGTGACCTGCTGGCCCTTGGGGTCGATGCGTGCGAGGATGATGGAGTCGGCGCGGTAGTTGGACTCGTCGGCGCCGTACTCGGAGGACTCCATGCGCTCCTGCGACTTGTCGACGCCGAGTAGCAGCATGTAGAACGGGTCGTCGTACTGGACGCTGTCGGCCAGGAGCTCCTTGGTGTTCTTGTCCAGGCCGCTCGTGAGCTGGTTGTTGATCCCGCCGATGTACATGGCGAGCGCGCCGCCGCCGGCGAGCAGCACGCACAGCAGGCTGATGAGCACGCCGCGGACGACGATCTTCCTTTTGCGGTTCTTGCGCTTGCGCGTGTAGGCCTCGGCCCCGGCGGAGCGGGAAGGGACGTAAGAGGAGCCGGGCTCGGCTTTGCCGCGGCCCGCGCCGTGCCCCGCGCCGCGCGAGACCTTCTCTTCGTAGGCGTGACGGCTCTGGGCACCGGATTGGAACCCCTGGGATCTGTGGTCAGCCAAGACAGATCCTTTCGTGGAATGAGCGGTGCCAGCTGCCACCGCGGAGTTACAGACGCGCTAAATAATACGTAAGGGGCGTGTTCGCTGCGTGTAGGAGACGAAAAAAGCAGCTATCGACCAAAAATGCCCAACGTCCCTTAACGTATTATGCTGTGAATGCTTAACGCTTACATGTAGATCACGTCCACCCGCCCCTGCGGAGAAGACCGGAGGAACCATGACCGAGGCACAGCCCAAGCAGTTCGTCGCCGTTCTCGACTTTGGCGCCCAGTACGGGCAGCTGATCGCGCGCCGCGTGCGCGACCTCAACGTCTACTCGGAGATCGTCCCGTGCGACATTCCCGCCGACGAGCTCGCGGCCATGAAGCCGGCGGCGCTCATCCTCTCGGGCGGCCCCGCCTCCGTCAACGACCCCGAGGCCCCGCGCGTCGACCCCGGCATCTACGAGCTGGGCGTCCCCGTGCTCGGCTTCTGCTACGGCCACCAGATCACGGCTGTCACGCTGGGCGGCAAGGTCTTCCATCCCGAGGTCGGCGAGTACGGCCACGCCGAGCTCGAGCGCGAGGCCGGCAGCGCGCTGTTCAACAACACGCCGATGAAGCAGACCGTGTGGATGAGCCACTTCGACGCCGTCTGCGACGTGCCCGAGGGCTTTAAGGTGACCGCGCGCACCAAGGTCTGCCCCGTTGCCGCAATGGAGAACCCCGAGCGTAAGATCTACACCACCCAGTTCCATCCCGAGGTCAAGCACACCGAGTATGGCCAGCAGATCCTCTCGAACTTCCTCTTTGATATCTGCAAGCTCGAGAAGAACTGGTCCATGGACAACCTCGTCGAGACCATGACCCAGCAGTTCCGCGAGAAGGTCGGCGACAACCGCGTGATCCTCGCGCTTTCCGGCGGCGTCGACTCCTCCGTCGTGGCCGCGCTCGGCGCCCGCGCCATCGGCAAGCAGATGACCTGCGTCTTCATCAACCACGGCCTGCTGCGCAAAAACGAGCCCGAGCAGGTCGAGGAGGTCTTCACCAAGCAGTTCGACGTCGACTTCATCCACGTCCACGCCGAGGACCGCTACGCCGAGCTCCTGGCCGGCGTGACCGAGCCGGAGCAGAAGCGCCGCATCATCGGCACGCAGTTCTGGAAGGAGTTCTTCGCGGTCGCCCAGCAGCTCGAGACCGACGGCAAGCCCGTCAAGTACCTCGCCCAGGGCACCATCTACCCCGACATCATCGAGTCCGGCGCGCGCAAGACGGGCGGCAAGGCGAGCACCATCAAGAGCCACCACAACCTGATCCCGTTCCCCGAGGGCGTGAGCTTCGACCTCATCGAGCCGCTCGACCACTTCTTTAAGGACGAGGTCCGCGAGCTCGGCCTCGCGCTCGGCCTGCCCGCGCCCATCGTGTTCCGCCAGCCGTTCCCGGGCCCCGGCCGGGCCATACGCATCAACGGCGCGGGGGACCAAGAGAAG
>NZ_DAWEMK010000081.1:7831-8253 GCF_052362415.1 Paratractidigestivibacter sp.
TACCAGCGCCCGAACATCCTACGCGCGGTCGAGAGCTCCGACGCCATGACCGCCGACTGGGCAAAGATCCCCTACGACGTGCTCGCCCGCATCTCCGGCCGCATCGTCGCCGAGGTCCCGGGCGCGAACCGCGTGTGCTATGACATCACGTCCAAGCCGCCCGCGACGATCGAGTGGGAGTAGGTTGACAGGGTTCTGACCTGCACTTTTGAGTGCCGCACTGTGCTGCTGAGTTTCGTTTCGTACGATAGTCACGGCAAAGCCACCAGCGACATTGGTGAGTAAATACGATAATCTGGCCTCCGTTCCCGTGCTGGGACGGAGGCTTTTTCTTTGCCGTTTTACTCCCTTTCACCTGCGATTTCGCCATTTACTCCCCGTGTTTCAAGACAGCAAGGTACGGTGCGGCATTCGGAGGAATG
>NZ_DAWEMK010000082.1:0-1761 GCF_052362415.1 Paratractidigestivibacter sp.
CCAAGCTCATCGTCTTTGCCGCGGCGTCGATGACCGAGTCGCTGACCAAGGCCGGCGACGAGTTCATGGCCGAGAACCAGGGCTACGGGCTCTCGTTCAACTACGACTCCTCGGGCACGCTCAAGACTCAGATCCAGGAGGGCGCCGACTGCGACGTCTTCATCTCCGCGGGCCAGAAGCAGATGAACGCGCTCGACGCCGAGGCCGAGAAGGGCAACGACGAGGGCCTCGACTTCGTCGACCACGCCACCCGCTTCGACATCCTCGAGAACAAGGTCACCCTCGTCGTTCCCGAGGGCAACCCCAAGAAGATCATTGACTTCAACGACCTGGCCGAGCGCCTCAAGTCCGGCGAGATCCTGCTGAGCATGGGCAACTCCGACGTTCCCGTGGGCCAGTACACCCAGAAGATCCTGGCCTACTACGAGCTCGACGAGGAGGCGCTGGCCAAGGACGGCTGCATCACCTACGGCACGAACGTCAAGGAGGTCACCTCCCAGGTCTCCGAGGGCGCCGTGGACTGCGGCGTCATCTACAAGACCGACGCGTTCTCCGCGGGCCTCACCGTGGTCGACGAGGCCACCAAGGAGATGTGCGGCCAGGTCGTCTACCCCGCGGCCGCGATGAAGAACGCGCCGCAGGCCGAGGGCGCCAAGCTCTTCCTCGAGTTCCTCAAGGGCACCGAGGCCTCCAAGTGCTTCAGCGAGGTCGGCTTCACCCCGCTCGCCACGGCGTAGCGGTTCTGGGACAAAAGGGACGGGGGATTTTGTCCCACGGATGGATGGGCGCATGGACTGGTATCCGCTGTATAACTCGGTGAGGATCGCCGCGGTCTCGACCGCGATCGTGTACTTCCTCGGTATATTCCTCGCCAACGTCGTGGCCCGCGCGTCGCGCGTGGTCAAGGGCGTGCTGGACGTCGTGCTCACACTGCCGCTCGTCTTGCCGCCGACCGTCGTCGGCTACCTCCTGCTGCGCGTCTTCGGCCCCCGGCGCACTGTCGGCGCGTGGCTGCTGAGCACCTTCGGCATCAAGCTCACCATGGTGTGGTACGCGGCGATCCTGGCCACCGTCGTGGTGAGCTTCCCGCTCATGTACCGCACCGCCCGCGGCGCCTTCGAGTCCTTCGACGAGAGCCTCGCCGACGCGGCGCGCACCCTCGGCCGCTCCGAGCGCTGGATCTTCTGGCGCGTGAAGATGCCGTGCTGCCAGCAGGGAATCGTGGCGGGCGCGGTGCTCGCCTTCGCCCGCGCGCTCGGCGAGTACGGCGCCACCGCCATGATCTGCGGCTACACCCCCGGCTCCACCGCCACCGTGTCCACCACCGTCTACCAGCTGTGGCGCACGAACGACGACGCGGGCGCCTTCGCGTGGGTCATGGTCAACCTCGGTATCTCGGCCGTGGTCCTTCTTGCCATGAACTGGTTCGAGCAGAAGGAGAAGTCGGGCACGAAGTCCGGCGCCAAGGCCAGCGCGAAGTCCGTCGCCAAGCCCGGCCCCGGGCGCCTGGGAGGTGCGCGATGAGCCTGCAGGTCGACGTTCGGAAGTCGTTCGGGCCGACGTTTGTGCTCGACGTCTCGTTCGAGGTCGAGGCCGCCGACGAGACACTCGCGCTCCTTGGCCCCTCGGGCTGCGGCAAGTCGATGACGCTCAAGTGCATCGCCGGCATCGTGACCCCCGACGAGGGCCGGATCGTCCTCAACGGCCGCGTGCTGTTCGACTCCGAGGCGGGCGTCAACCTGCGCCCGCAGGAACGGCGCG
>NZ_DAWEMK010000082.1:1771-6024 GCF_052362415.1 Paratractidigestivibacter sp.
TACGCACTGTTCCCCAACATGACGGTCGAGCAGAACATCGCCGTCGGCGTGCTCGACAAGGGCAAAGAAGAGTGCGCGCAAACCGTCGCCCGCCAGGTCGCGGCCTTCCGCCTCGACGGCCTTCAGAAGAAGCGCCCGGCGCAGCTCTCGGGCGGCCAGCAGCAGCGCGTGGCGCTCGCGCGCATCATGGCAAGCGAGCCCGAGCTTTTGCTGCTCGACGAGCCGTTCTCCGCGCTCGACGGCTACCTGCGCTGGCAGCTCGAGCTCGAGCTCACCGACACGCTGCGCGCCTTCCCCGGCGGCACCGTCTACGTGAGCCACAACCGCGACGAGGTCTACCGCATGTGCAACTCGGTGTGCGTGATCTCGCAGGGGCGCTCCGAGCAAAAGCTCAGCGTGCCCGAGCTCTTCGCCACGCCGACGTCGCTGCCGGCGGCGCTGATCTCGGGATGCAAGAACGTGAGCCGCGCGCGGGTCGTTGGCGCGGTGGGCGGCAAGAAGGGCGACGGTGCGCGCGGAGCCGCCGGCGACGCCGTGCTCGCCTGCGAGGAGTGGGGCGTCGAGCTGCGCACGTCGCTGCCCGTGCCCGCCGACGCGGCCTTTGTGGGCCTGCGCGCGCACTACTTCACCGTCGAGGCGGCTGGAAAGAAGGGCGAGGCGCCCGCGGCCGGCGACGCCCTTCTTTCCAACGACGCCGTCGCGCCCGCCGATCCCGCTGCTGTTCCAGCCCCCGCCGCCAACCGCATCCCGTGCGCGGTCGACCGCGTGATCGACAGCACCTTCTCCACCATCGTCATGCTGCGCACGCCTGCGGGCGGCCTGCTTCGCTACGAGTGCGGCAAGGGCGAGTGGGCCGCGCTCGGCAACCCCGCGCAGGTCACCCTGGGCATCGCGCCTGAGTGCGTCATGCCGCTCGGCCCCGGCAAAGGAGGCGTCCCGTGCTAGACCGCGAGGGCAGGAGCATCGAGTACCTGCGCCTTTCCATTACCGACAGGTGTAACTGCCGCTGCGTGTACTGCATGCCGGAAGGCGGCGTGCCGATGCTCGCGCACGACCAGATCCTGAGTTTCGAGGAGCTCGCGCGCATCGTGCGCGCTTGCGCGGAGCTCGGCGTGCGCAAGGTCCGCCTCACCGGCGGTGAGCCGCTCGCGCGCCGCGGCGTGGTCGACCTCGTGCGCATGGTGGCCGAGGTGCCGGGTGTCGAGGACGTGGCCATGACCACGAACGCGTGCCAGCTCGCGCCCATCGCTGCCGACCTGCGCGCCGCCGGCCTCGGGCGCCTGAACGTGAGCCTCGACACCCTGCGGCCCGAGCGCTACGCGAAGATCACGCGCTGCGGCAGGCTGGCCGACGCCCTCGCCGGCATCGCCGCCGCGCGCGAGGCGGGCTTTGCCCGCACGAAGATTAACGCCGTCCTCATGGGCGGCGTCAACGACGACGAGGTCGCCGACCTGGCGGCGCTGGCCAAGGACGAGCCCGTCGACGTGCGCTTCATCGAGCTCATGCCCATCGGCCCCGCCGCCGGCTGGCCGCGCGGGCGCTTCTTGCCGGCAGACTACGTGCTCGGGCGGCTGCCCGCCGGCGCCGAGCCGCGCGGCCGCGACGGCGTGGCCGAGCTCTGGCACGTGCCGGGCTGGGCGGGCAACGTCGGGCTCATCCGGCCGATGAGCCACAAGTTCTGCGACGGTTGCAGCCGCATCCGCGTGATGGCGGACGGCCGCTGCAAGCCTTGCCTGCACTCCTCGGCCGAGGTCGACCTGTGCGGGCTCGAGGGGGAGGCCCTTCTTGCCGCCCTGCGCGGGGCCATCGCGGCCAAGCCGAAGTACCATCACATGGACGAGTCGCACGCGAGCGAGTCCGCGCGCGACATGAACGAGATCGGGGGATAGCGCCATGGCGCACACGAATGACCTCACCCACATCAACGAACAGGGGCGCGCCCGCATGGTCGACGTCTCGGCGAAGCAGAAGACCCAGCGCGTGGCGCGGGCGGCGGGCTTCGTGCGCATGGCTCCGGCCACGCTCGAGCTCGTGCGCACGGGCGGCTGCAAGAAGGGCGACGTGCTTGCGGTGGCGCAGGTCGCGGGCATCATGGCGGCCAAGCGCTGCTGGGAGCTCGTGCCCATGTGCCACCCCATCCAGCTCACCGGCGTCGACGTGCGCTTCGAGCTCGTGGACGACGAGCGCGGCTGCGGCGTGGCCATCGAGGCCGAGTGCCGCTGCTGCGGCGAGACCGGCGTCGAGATGGAGGCCCTGACCGCCGCGAGCGTGGCCGGCCTCACCGTCTACGACATGCTCAAGGCGACCCAGCGCGACATGGTCGTCGACGACGT
Organism: Paratractidigestivibacter sp.; assembly: GCF_052362415.1. NCBI lineage: Bacteria > Bacillati > Actinomycetota > Coriobacteriia > Coriobacteriales > Atopobiaceae > Paratractidigestivibacter > Paratractidigestivibacter sp. Next base: position 4,105 of record NZ_DAWEMK010000082.1, read on the forward strand.
ACGCCTGCTCGAGAAGTCGGGCGGCGCGAGCGGCCACTTCGTGCGCGCGGAGGTCGGCGATGCGGGCGATAAGGCCGGTGCTGCCGTGCCCGCGGTCGCCGACGCCTCGGTCGTCGCGGTCTCCATCTCCGAAAAGAAGGGCACTCGCAAGAAGCCGCAGGAGTCGATCGAGCTCGTCGTCGGCCACGGCGTCGCGGGCGACGCGCACGCCGGCAACTGGCATCGCATGGTGAGCCTACTGCCCGAGGAGTCCGTCGACTCCATGCGCGAGGTGCTGCCCAACCTCTCGGCGGGCGACTTCGCCGAGAACATCCTCACCCGAGGCCTCTCGCTCAAGGAGCTGCCCGTGGGCACCGTGCTTACGGTCGGCGAGTGCGAGCTCGTGGTCACCCAGATCGGTAAGAAATGCCACAACGACTGCGAGATCCACCGCCTCACCGGCAAGTGCGTGATGCCGACCGACGGCGTCTTCGCCGTCGTCACGCGCGGCGGTACCGTCCGCCCCGGTGACCCCATCCACGTCCGCCGGTAACGCAATGAGCAACGGGGCGGCCCTTCTTCGCGATGACGAAAAGGGACTGTCCCTTTTCGTCATTTAGGAGAGAGAAATGAAGACGATTCGCACCGAAGACGCAGTTGGACAGGTGTTGTGCCAAGACTTGACACAAATCATTCCCGGCAAGTCCAAGGGGCCGCTTCAAGAAGGGCCACGTCGTGCGCGAGGAGGACATTCCCGTTCTCCTTTCCATGGGCAAGGTGAACCTGTACGTCTGGGAGCTCGAGCCGGGCATGGTCCACGAGAACGATGCCGCGCGGCGCCTGGCCTCGCTCTGCCTGGGGCCCGGAACCATCGCCGCGGGCGAGCCGTCCGAGGGAAAGATCGGCATCAACGCGGCGACCGACGGCTGCCTGCTCGTGAACACCGAGAAGCTCAACGCCGTGAACGCGACCGATAAGGTCATGGTGGCCACGCGCAAGGGCGGCTTCGCGGTCCGCGAGGGCGACGCGCTGGCCGGCACGCGAGTGATCCCGCTCGTCGTGCGCGAGGAGGTCCTCGAGGCCGCCGAGCGCGCGGCCGGCGACGAGCCGCTGCTCGAAGTCAGGCCCTTCACGGCGAGGACCGCGGCCGTCATCGCGACCGGCTCCGAGGTCGCGAGCGGGCTCATCGAGGATGCGTTCACGCCTGTCATCGTGCGCAAGCTCGCCGAGTTCGGCATCGAGGTCACCCTTACCGTCAAGCCCGGAGACGAGACCCCTGACGTCGTGGCCGCCATCGACGAAGCCCGCGCCGCCGGCGTCGACCTCATCGTGTGCACGGGCGGCATGAGCGTGGACCCCGACGACAACACCCCCGGCGCCATCAAGCGCGCGGGCGCCCGCATCGTCACCTACGGCAGCCCCGTGCTCCCCGGCGCGATGCTGCTCGTGGGCTACTTCGACGATGATTGCGCGGAAGGCGCCGCCGGTGGCGTCGCCGGTCCGTCTGGCAAGAAGGCCCCCGTCCCGGTGCTCGGCGTGCCCGGCTGCGCCATGTATAACAAGGCTACCGTCCTCGACCTCGTGCTCCCGCGCGTGGCCGCCGGCGTGCCGCTGACCAAGCGCGACTTCGTCGTGATGGGGGAGGGCGGCCTGTGCCTCGGCTGCAAGCCCTGTACCTTCCCGCTTTGCCCCTTCGGCAAGTAGCGCGGGACCATTCAAAGAAGAAGGCGGGTTTTCTCGCTTCACCACAAGGAGGTTCGATCCATGAGCGAAGAGAAGTACACCGCCGCGGTGATCACGGTGAGCGACCGCGGGGCGCGCGGCGAGCGCGAGGACGCGAGCGGCCCTGCGCTCGCCGAGCTGCTGCGCGCCCGCGGCTACGAGGTCGTCGCCACGGCGATCGTGCCCGACGAGCGTGAGCAGATCGAGGCGGCGCTGCGC
>NZ_DAWEMK010000082.1:6034-6389 GCF_052362415.1 Paratractidigestivibacter sp.
GATCGCCGTGGCGACGTGACGCCGGAGGCCACGGCCGCCGTGTGCGAGCGCATGGCGCCGGGGATTCCCGAGGCCATGCGCGCCGCGTCGATGGGGATCACCCCGCGGGCCTGTCTTTCCCGCGAGGTGGCGGGCATCGTCGGGCGCACGCTCGTCGTCAACCTGCCGGGCAGCCCCAAGGCCGCGACCGAGAACGTCGAGGCCGTCATCGGCTCGCTCGACCATGGCCTGCGGATGCTCCGCGGCGGGCAGGCGGATTGCGCGGCGGAGGCCGAGGGAAGCCGTTGACCGCTCGATTTCAACCGTTCGTGGATAGCCGAAGATTGACGTCCTTACAATTAGTAAGGCGGGCTAA
>NZ_DAWEMK010000082.1:6399-8087 GCF_052362415.1 Paratractidigestivibacter sp.
GGACCGTCGGTAAATCCGCACCGGAATCGCGGACTGTCGGTAACGCGCGCACGAAAAACCCGGACCATCGCTACCGACACCCCGGGATTCTGGTGCAAAGAGGTGCACTTCTCGCCAGAATCAGGGACTGTCGGTAGCGCCTTCACCAAAAACGGGGACCGTCGGTACCGACACTCCCGGATTCCGGTGCAGCGTTACCGACGGTCCCCGATTCTCTCGCAGGCCCGCCCCGTTGGGCGACCCGCGATGCAAGCCCCCTTTACGCCAGAGCGGCGGCCCGCCCGCGGCGGAAGGCCTCGAGGTTGGCCTCCACGGTCTTAGGCGGCACGCGGCGCGCGATCGCGTCCTCCCAGTCCGCCGCCGAGAAGGGCAGCGCCGTGGAGAGCGCGCCCACGAGCACGACGTTCGTGCTGCGTGGGCTTCCGACCTCGCGCGCGATCCTGCCGGCGGGAACGCGCACGGCGCCGAGTTCGGCCAGGCGCGCGTCGACGTCCTCGGGCATCTCGAAGGTGCCGATGGACACGCTCACGGGGACGATGACCTCGTCGTTCACGAACATCTTGCCGCCCTCGTGCAGGTAGTCCTGGGCTCGCAGGGCCTCGACGGCCTCGAAGGCCACGACGACGTCGGCGCAGCCGGGGTCGGCCACCATCGACTCGACCTTGCGCCCCATGCGCACGACGGTCGACACCGACCCCCCGCGCTGGCTCATGCCGTGGATCTCGGACACCTTGACGTCGAGGCCGGCGTCGGCGGCCGCCATGGCGAGAAGCGACCCCGCCAGGATCGTCCCCTGGCCGCCCACGCCCACGAGCAGCACGGTCAGGGTGCCGTCGAGCTGGACCTTCTCGCCGGAGGAGACCACCTCGGCGCTTTTCTCGCTAGCTGTGAAGTGAGGCATGCTACTCACCTTCCTGGATGCAGCCGAAGGGGCAGGACTGGACGCACTGGCCGCAGCCGATGCACTGGTTGGGGTCGATGACGGCGAGCTCGTCCTCGTCGCGGCCGAGGGCCGGGCAACCGATCTGGATGCAGGTGCCGCAACCCTGGCAGCCCTCGATCACGGGCCGCGGGCGCCGCGTCCGGTCGATCAGGCGGCACGGCGAGCGGAACACGACGACGGAGAGCTTGTCGATGTGCGCGACCGCCTCCTCGAGCGCGCGCCGGATCTGCGCGGCGTCCTGCGAGTCCACCTCCACGACCTCGTCGACGCCCATCGCGCGGCAGAGCGCCGCGATGTCGAGCGAGCGTCCCGCCGGCACGTCGAGCGGCGAGACCCCGCGCGCCTGCTCGTCCAGCGTGACGCCGTTCACGGGGTTGCCCTGTGCGCCCGTCATGGCCGTGGTGCGGTTGTCCAGGATGCACAGGGTGCCCTTGCCGCCGTTGTAGATGGTGCCGAGCAGGCTCGTGATGCCGGAGTGCGCGAAGGTCGAGTCGCCGATGACGCCGACCACGGGGCGTCCCGTTCGCTCGCCCGCGCCCGCGAGCTCCATGCCGTGCGCCATGGACAAAGAAGCCCCCATGTCGATGACGGAGTCGACCGCGCGGTAGGGCGCGACGGCGCCCAGCGTGTAGCAGCCGATGTCGCCCGTCACGATGGCGTTCATCTCGCGCAGCTGCACGTAGACGAGGCGGTGGGGGCAGCCGGCGCAGAACGCCGGCGGGCGCGCGGGCAGGTCGCGTGCGGC
>NZ_DAWEMK010000083.1:0-1653 GCF_052362415.1 Paratractidigestivibacter sp.
GGGTCACCTGCGCGCGCTCCGAGAGCGCGCCAGCGTGCTGGCTCTCCAGCCTGCCGCGCTCGGAGGCGGCGGAGGTGAGCTCCGCCTGCAGGCGCGCGACCTCGCCCTTGGCCTGCGCGTGATCGTCGCGCGAGCCCTGGATAGCGCCCTCGAGCGCGGCCACGGACGCGACGGCGGCGTCGAGCGCCTCCTTCAGGCGCGGGGCCTCCTCGTCAAGCGCGCGGATCCGGCGCTTGCGCTCGAGCGCGCCGGACTCGCTCGAGGGGACGTTGCCCACATGTGCGCGGCCGTCCGGCAGCACGCACACCCCATCGGGCGAGACATACGTGAACGCCGGTGCCTTCATGTGCGCCTCCACGGCAGAGCGGGCATCGGCCACCAGCCGGACGTCGCCGAGCAGCGCATCCAGGAGGGCGCGCGCGGAGTCCGCGACGCGCAGGCGCGAGACGAGCGGCTCGCCGGGGACGTCGTCGGGGGCGGACGCGGCGGCGCGCGGGGCGTCGAGCGCGAGAACCGTGGCGCGGCCTTCGACGCCCGTGAGCGAGGCGCCCTCGGAGGCGATCGCCGCGGCGGCGCCGGCGTCTGACACGACGAGCGCCGCGAGGTCGTCGCCGAGGAACTTCTCGACGAGGCCCTCGACATCGGCGTCTGCCTCGATGAGGTCGGCCAGGCGGCACTCCACGCGGCCCTCGGCGGCCTTGCCGGCGGCGAGCTTGGCGGCGAGCGGGCTCGCCTTCTCGACCTGGGCGTCGACGGAGCGCAGCGCCTGCAGCGTCGCCTCGGCGGACGAGAGCGCTGCGCGGGCTTCCTTCTCGGCGCGGCGGGCCGCCTGCAGCTCGTTGTTCTTCGCGTTGATATCGTCGGCGAGCGAGGCGACCTTGGCGCGAGCCTCCTCGAGGCCGGACTTGAGCCGCGCCTCGCGCTCGGAGCGCTCCTCCATGGCGGCCTCGGAGTTCGCGATGGTATCCGCGAGCTGCGCCAGGCGGTCTGCGAACATCTCGTCCTCGACCTCGGAGCTGCCGATCTGGTCCTCGAGCTTTGCGTAGGCGAGCGTCTCGCGGTCGGCCTCGGCGCGCGCCTTGCGCTCGGCCGCGGAGATCCGAGCGACCTCGGCCTCGAGGTCCTTGCGCACGCGCGCGCAGTCGCGGGACTTGAGCTGCAGCTCGTCGACCGACACCCTCAGCTCGCGCTCGCGCACGCCCAAATCGGACAGCTCGCCGCGGAGGCGCTCGTGCTCGGCCGAGGCCTCCGTGCGCTGGCGGCCCATGGTGGAGAGCTGGGTGCGCATCTCGGAGAGGCGCGACACCATGTTCTTGCCCTTCTCCTCCAGAAGGCGCATGTCGGACTCCATGCGGCCGAGGATGTCCTGCATCCTGCGGCGCTGCTCGCCGAGGTCCCCGACAAAGAGGCCCTTCTGCTCGAGCAGGCTCTGGAGCTTCTCGAGCTCAGCGCTCTTCTCGTCGTGGCGGTACTGGGCGAGCTCGACGGCGGCGTCGGCCTCGTTGGCGCGCGCGGCCAGGCGGTTGTACTGCTCCTGGAGGCGGCGCAGGTCGTCGACAGCGAGCTGGACGGTGAGCTCCTGGAGGCGCCCCTGAAGGTCATGGGCGCGCTTGGCCTTGTCGACCTGGCGCTCGAGCGGCTTCAGCTGGCGCG
>NZ_DAWEMK010000083.1:1663-2855 GCF_052362415.1 Paratractidigestivibacter sp.
TGCTCGCCCAGGAACCACAATATGGAGTCGGACACGTTCGACTTGCCGGAGCCGTTGGGGCCCACGACCACGTTGAGGCCGGGGTCGAAGACCATCTGGGTCTTGTCCGCGAAGGACTTGAATCCCTTGAGTGTGAGCGACTTCAGATACAAGCGAGTGTGCCTTTCGGGGTGCGGGCGCGGGAGGCGCGGCTAGTTGGTGAAACCCTCGTGGTCGAACTCGCCCTCCTGGGCGTAGCCGAGGTTGACGAGGGCGTCGGCCGCCGCCGCGCTCTCGGAGGACTTCTTCGAGTGGCCCTGGCCGCGGCCGATCCTGCGGCCCTCGACCATGGCGACCGAGGTGAACGTGGGCGTGTGGGCGGGGCCTTCCTCAGAGACGAGCTTGTACTCCGGGCCGCAGCGCATATCGCGCTGGGTGACCTCCTGAAGGCGAGACTTGGCGCTGATGGGCTTCTTTGCGAGGTCGGTGCTCACGTGCGGGCCCAGCGTGCGCTGCACGAACTCATGGGTGGCGTCGTAGCCGGCGTCGAGGTAGAGGGCGCCCACGATGGACTCGTAGACGTTCTCAAGCGCGGAGTGCATGCCCCGGGCCTGCGTGCCCTTCTCGGACTCGCCCATGACGATGAGAGGGGCGATGCCCAGGTCCTCGGAGATCATCGAGAGCATGTTGCCCGAGACCAGGGCGATCTTGAGCTGCGAGAGCTCGCCCTCGTCCATCGACGGGAAGCGCTCGTAGATGTCGGTCGCCACGATGGCGCCCAGCACCGAGTCGCCGAGGAACTCGAGGCGCTCGTAGCTGAGCTTCGTGCGCGCCCCCTCCACGGCGGAGGGGTGCGTGAGCGCACGCTCGAGCAGCGTCTTGTCCGTGAACACGTGGCCGCAGATCTGCTCCGCGGCCTCCACGCGCTTGTGCATCTTCAAGAGCCCGCCCCCGCGCCTACTCGGCGTTCTTGATCGCGTCGACGACCTGGCCGATGGTCGCGATCTTCTCGACGTCGTCGTCGTCGAGGGTGAGGCCGAACTCGTCCTCGAGGGCGGTCACGAGCTCGAGGAGGTCGAAGGAATCGGCCCCGAGCTCCTTCAGGTTGGTGTCCTCGGTGAGCTCGACGCCCTCGGCGACCTCGAGGGTCACGCCGACGACCTGGATGACCTGCACGAGAATCTCCTTGCGCACCATGGATCCTACGTGGGCG
>NZ_DAWEMK010000083.1:2865-5397 GCF_052362415.1 Paratractidigestivibacter sp.
CATCTCAGAGCCCTTGGTCTCCTCGGAGCCGTTGCACAGAAGGCCCACGCGCGCGTCCTTCACGCCGAGCGCGACCTCGGCGTAGGCGCGGCCCATCTGGGCGAACTGGACCATGACCTCAGGCTTCACGTCGGCATTGGCGCCCATGTCCAGAAACACCGTCATGTGGTCGCCCTTGCCGGGAAACGGCAGGCTCAACGCCGGTCGCTTGATGCCCTTGATGCGGCCCACGCCGAAGGTCCCGGCGGTGAGGACGGCGCCCGTCGAGCCCGCGGAGAACATGCCGTCGGCATCGCCTGCGCGCACAGCACCCGCGGCGCGCACGACGCTCGCGTCCTTCTTTCTGCGGACGGCGTTGGCGGGGTGCTCGGACATCGTGATGACCTCGGTGCACGGCAGGGCCTCGGCACGGTCATGCTGAGCGCAGAAGGGCTCGACGACGCCGGGGGCGCCGGCGACGAGGACCTTGAGGTCGCCATCGGCCTCGAGCGCCTGCGCCACGCCCTCGATCAGCTCGGAGGGGTCCTTGTCGGAGCCCATCACGTCCACGCATATGGTTACCATGCGTTCCTCCCGGGAAAGCTCGGATTATTCAACCTTTTGAGTATACCCCAGCCGCGCGCGGAGGCCCCAGCCGCCGGGTGGCGCGACACAAAAAAGGGGACGGCCGAGGCCGTCCCCAGAAGGTGCTCTATCGCTCGAGGCTCAATGGCTACTCGGAAACGACAACGACCTCGCGGTCCTTGTAGTAACCGCAGTTCGGGCACACGTGGTGCGGGAGCTTCGGGGCGCCGCACTGCGGGCACACGGAACGCGGAGCAGCGGTGAGCTTGCTGTTCGCCGAACGACGGGAGTGGGTGGCGCCGCGGCCCTTCTTTTGCTTGGGTACTGCCATGATGAACCTCTCAGACTTCTCTTCCAACGTCATCGGGGCGCTTCCGCGCGCCGAGGACGGCCTATCGCCAAAAATCATGCGTTGGTAACTATACCACGTTCCAACGCTCTTGGCACTATACAGTAATTCTCCACGAGAAGAAGGCCGGTCGCGCGGCCCTACTCCCCGTCCTCCTCGTCGAGCTTAAGGTCGGCGAGGGCGGCGAAGGGGTTCGCCGGGCGGCGGGCCTCCTCGATCTGGGCCGCGTGGCCGCAGTCCTCCTCGTTGAGGTTGGCGCCGCAGACCGGGCAGAGCCCCTTGCAGTCGGGCTTGCACAGCACGACGAAGGGGGTCTCCATGATGAGCGAGGTCTGGAGCGCCTCGGCGAGGTCGATCGTCTCGTCGGGGTTGACGAGGGCGAAGTCGATGTCGTCGTCATCGGAGTCGTCGCCGGCGTCGGCGGGCTCCTCAAAGAGGTAGTACTCGTCGACCTCGCCGGCGATGTCGAACTCGGCGCCCTCCAGGCAGCGGTCGCAGGTGCCCTTGACATGGCAGCGCAGCATGCCCGTCGCGAGGATGCCCTCGCCGGCGTTGGTGAGCGCGAGGTCGTAGTCGATGCCGCTGGGCAGCTCGAACTCGTGCTCGCCGAGCTCATAGCCGGGCTCGTCGAGGTGGCCCGTGACGGAGAGCGTGTCGCCGGGGTTCGCGAGGCGCTCGTCGAGCGCGAAGATTACAGGCTTCATACTTGGTCGACCTCGTTACCAGGGCACGTTGTTGGTCGTGTTGCGCGGGCCTGAGTTCTCGTCGAGGGTCTGGCGCACGCGGGTGACCGAGCCGGTGAGGCTCTTGAGGTTCTCCTCGAGGTGCGCGAGCACGGTGTCGGCATACTCCTCGGCGTTGTAGCGGGTGTCGCGCTCGTACTGCGAGGCCTGGTCGCGGATGGCGTCGGCCTGCTGCTGGGCGAGGCGGACGACCTCCTGGTCGCCGGCGAGGATCATGGCCTGCTGCTGGGCGTCGGCGATGATGGAGCTCGCCTGCTGCTGGGCGCGGTCGAGGGTCTCCTGCTCCTCCTTAACGATGCGGCGGGCGTCGGTGAACTCCTGCGGGAACACGCGGCGGATCTCGTCCAGGATCTCGTAGATGTCCTGGGCGTCGACGATCTTCTTTTGCCCGCCGCCGGTAAGGGGCGACTTGGCCTCGCTCACGATCTGCTCGAGCTCATCGACGAGGCTCTCGATTTCCTCTCCCGGCTGCATGCGGGCTCCTTTCGCAACAACGGCGAGGGCACAAGGCCCGTCGACGCATAAAAAAGCACTCTTAACTGAACCATGGTAGCAGATAACGCCGGGCGGCCTACCCCTGCGGCCCCGCGCCGAACCGCTCCCTCAACCGCTCATTCACATTCGGGGGCACGAGCATGGCGACGCTCGAGCCCATCGAGGCGATCTCGCGCACGATCGACGAGCTCACGTAGCCGTACTCGGGGCTCGACATGACGAAGACGCTCTCGAGGTCCGGCGAGAGATGGCAGTTGAGGTCGGCTTGCTGCAGCTCGTACTCGAAGTCGGTCATGGCGCGCAGGCCCTTGACCACGCCGCCGGCCCCCTCCTCGCGGCAGAAGTCGACCAAAAGGCCGCAGAACGGCTTGACGGCGACGT
>NZ_DAWEMK010000083.1:5407-8020 GCF_052362415.1 Paratractidigestivibacter sp.
CCCTCGCCGGCGAGCGCCTCGCGGATCATCTCCGCGCGCTCGTCGAGCGAGAACACGGGACCGTGCCCTCGCTTGTTCGCAGAGGCGGCGACGGCGACCGTCACGCGCGGGAAGAGCCTGCGCGCACGGAGGATGACGTCGAGGTGGCCCAGCGTCACCGGGTCGAAGGTGCCGGGGACGACGACGTGCTCTACCTTGGTCTCGTTGTCTCTCATTTGCCCAATATCCCTTCCGGGTCGGCGACCATGAGGTCGACGGCGGTGATGCCCTGGCTCTTCGATTTGGCGAGCTCGAGGCCCGCCCCCTCGATGCCGGGCGACTTCGCGGAGCGCTCGTAGACGACGATGGCCCCGCGCTCGAGCGCGCCGCGGGCGGCGAGCGCCCGGACGAGCGCGGCCACCCGGCTCGCCTCCACAGCATACGGCGGGTCGGGGCAGACGACCCCGAAGGGGCCGCCGGGGATCCTCCCCTGCTCGGCGAGCGAGCAGGCGTCGCCCGCGAGCGCGCGCCACTCGGACGCGTCGGCGCGCAGCGAGCGCTCCGCCGTGCGGCGTATGCGCGCGACGGCGCGGCGGTCCAGGTCGACGAAGGTGGCCGACGCCGCGCCGCGGCTCACGAGCTCGAAGCCCATGGCGCCCGACCCCGCGAAGGCGTCGAGCACCCGGGTGCCCGTGAGGTCGAGCCCCGCCGCCGAGAGGATCATCGAGGCGATCCTCTCGCGGTTCCGGTCGGTCGTCGGGCGCGTGGTGCCGCGGCCCTCGGGCGCCTCGACGGCGAGCCCCTTCCATTTGCCTCCGACTATCCTCATGCGCGCTCCAGCTCCTCGAAGTAGATGTCGAACCGCTCGCGGGCCTCCCCGGCGAGCAGGCGGTGTTCCGGGTCCGCCAGGGACGGGTCCTCCCCGGCGATCGCCCGGGCGTCCTCGTGGGCCCATTGCACGAGGTCTGCGTCGGTCTCCATGTCGCAGATGCGCAGGGTGACGCCGCCGGACTGGCGGAAGCCCAGCACCTCTCCCTCATGCCTGAGCTTGAGGTCGAGCTCGGCCAGGCGCATGCCGTCGCTCGTCTGCTCGAGCGCCGCCAGGCGCGTGCGCGCGGGCGTCCCCTTGCGCGCCGCGCAGCTGAGGAAGACCGTGCCCGCGACGTCGCCGCGGCCCACGCGGCCGCGCAGCTGGTGCAAGGTGGCCAGGCCGAAGCGGTCGGCGTCCATGACGACCATCGCGGTGGCGTTGGGGACGTCGACGCCGACCTCCACCACGGTCGTGGCCACGAGCACCTGCGTGGCGCCGCTGCGGAAGCGCCCCATCGCGGCGTCCTTCTCGGCCGGCCTCATCCGCCCGGTGAGGAGATCGCACTCGACGCCCGGCAGCACGCTCTCGCGCAGCCACGCCAAGGTCGATACGGCCGAGCGCAGCTTGTTCGAGGTCGAGGTCACGGACTCGGGGACGTCCTCGAGCTCATGGCCGTCGTCGGCGTCGTCGACGAGCGGGCAGATCACGTACGCCTGGTGGCCAGCCGCCAGGGCCTCGCGCACGGCGCCCCAGGCGAGGTCGAGGTTGTCGGGCGTGACGACCTTGGTCTGGACGCCCGCGCCCGGGCGGGGCCGGTGCGCTATGCGCGAGAGGTCCACGTCGCCGTAGACCGACAGCGCGAGCGTGCGCGGGATCGGCGTCGCGGACATGGCGAGCAGGTCCGCGCCCGGCCCCTTGGCGCGCAGCGCGGCGCGCTGGTTCACGCCGAAGCGATGCTGCTCGTCGATGACCACGAGCGAGAGGCATGAGAACTCGAGCTTCTGGGAAAGAAGCGCGGTCGTGCCAAAGAGCACGCAGGCCGCGCCCGAGGCGCAGGCGGCCTCGGCCTCCTCGCGCTCCTCCCCCTGCGTGGTGCCCGTGACGAGCCGCCAGGTGATGTCCGCCGCGTCGAGCAGCGGCCCGAGCTTCTCGGCATACTGACGGGCGAGCACCGAGGTCGGCGCCATCATAGCGGCCTGGGTGCCCGAGTCGGCGCACGCGGCGAGGGCGAGCGCCGCGACGGCGGTCTTGCCCGTGCCGACGTCGCCGAGCAGCAGGCGGTTCATGACGCGCGGGGCGGCCATGTCCGCGAGGATCTGGTCCGCAGCGGCGCGCTGCTCGGTCGAGAGCTCGAAGGGCATGGCGGCCAGCAGGGCGTCCATATGCGGGCCGAGGACATCGTGCTCGAAGGGGCGGGCCCCCTCGCGCTCGAGCTCCTGGCGGCACAGCAGGGCGAGCTGCAGGCAGAGCAGCTCGTCGTAGGCGAGCCGGCGGCGGGCGCGCTCGGCCGCAGCGAGCGAGCTCGGGAAGTGGACCTCACGCAACGCCCTGCCGAGCGTCATGAGGCCGTGGCCGGAGGTGAGCCTGGCGGGAACGGGGTCGCAGACGTCGCCCACGTCGGCGAGCGCGGCGCTCTGGATGCGGCGCATCCACGGCACCGAGACCCCTTCCGTGACGCCATGGACGGGCAGCACGCGCGCGTAGCCCGCGCTCCCCGAGTCACCGACGACCTCGTAGAAGGGCGCCTTCATCTGCTTGAAGCCGTAGCCGAAGGTGACCTTGCCCGAGAGCGCGACGGTGTCCCCCTTGCGGATCTGCTCGGC
>NZ_DAWEMK010000084.1:0-5374 GCF_052362415.1 Paratractidigestivibacter sp.
GTCAGGGGTTCGAACCCCCTATTCTCCACCATGATTGTTCGAGACCCTCCCAAATCGGGAGGGTCTCTTTTTTCAACCGTTTACACCCACGTCGCAGACGCCTGTGATCCGCACCAAGGAGGATCGCAGGCGTCTGTCACGGGATGATTGCCTAACGGCCTCTGATGTATCGGCGCAGCATCATGACGTAGGCCTGGGCGCCCTCGGGGCGTACGTGCTCCCCATCGTTCCAGAACCAGTCGTCGTGGCCTGCGCTCTCCGCGTTCCAGTCGATGACGCCCACGTTGTCGCGGCCCTGGGCCGCGGCCCAGATCGCCTCGTTGTTGGAGTCCTGCCACGGGTCGGGGCAGCGGCAGGTGACGATGTAGACCTTCTTCGAGGCATCCACGCAGTCGATGAGCTCCCTTACCTGGTCCTCGGTGACCCAGCCGTTGTCAGCGAGCGACCACACGACGACGTCGCCGTCGCGCCCGGCCTCCTGGCAGGCACGGTAGGCGTCCGGTCCCGCGGTGAGCTGACGCCCGATCTTCGCGTCCATGTACCCGTTCGGGAAGATCTCGTAGAACTCGCTGCTCGCGTCGTCGGGAACCGAGTCTCCGATGAGGATGACGCTCGCGTCGGTCGCGCCCGTCTGCGCATCGACCGAGAAGCTCGTGGAGTTGATCTGGTCGACGGCTGCCGCGAAGTCGGTCCCGGCGAAGTAAGTCCCCGAGAGGTCGTAGGTCTGGGACTTCGCCTCCTTGCGCGCCTGGGCCGCGGCGTCTGCGGCCGCCTTCTTCTCTTCCGCGCTGAGGGCCTCACTCTGCGGCCTCGAGTCCGCAGGGGCCGCCATCGGGACCGCGCACAGGACAGCGACGCACGCGAGGCTCACGGCCCCCGCGACCGCCACCGGCCTCGCCAGCCCCAGCACGGGCCCGCGCGAGCGCTCCACGAGGCGGTAGCTCGCCTCGGAGACCGCGAGGATGGCGACGACCTCGAGGACCCAGCCCCACCATGGCAGGGCGGTCGTCCTCGTCGCCGGGTTCATGAGGAGCAGCAGCGGGTAGTGCCACAGGTAGATCGAGAGGCTCCGCTTGCCGAGGGCTGCCAGGGGCCTCGCTCCGAGGGCGCGCGCGAGCAGCGTGGGCTCGGGCTCCGCGAGGACTGCGACGAGCACGGCCGTTGCCACCGCGGCGAGGAATATCCCTCCCCTGTAGGCAAACGCGTCCCTGCCGTTCATCCAGACGCACATGGCCAAAAGAACGGCGAGGCACGCGAGACCGAGCGCCCCCTCGGGCACCCTACGCCCATCGTCCTCGCCGGAGGCCTTCTTTGCCCGGGGCAGGACCGAGGCCGCGCGCGAGAGACCGCCTCCCATGGTCGCGATCGCGGTGAGCGCACCGAGCAGCAGCTCGAAGGCGCGGGTGTCGGTCCCGTAGTAGACTCGCGCTGTGTCCGCCGCGGGGTCGAAGAGCGCGCCCATGGCGATGGCGGAGGCGACCGCGAGAGCCGCGGTTCCCGCGCAGACCGCCTTCCTCGAGCAGCCGGCCCGCCATGTACCCATGACGAAGAGCGGCCATACGATCGTGAACTGCATGAAGACGCCGAGGTACCAGAAGTGGGTGAGCGGGGAGGGGAGCCCGGAGGCGGCGAAGTAGCTCACTTTGTTGACGATGTAGTGGATGTTGTCGAAGAACAGCAGCGCGGGCAGCGCGTCGCCGCGCGCCTTGGCAAGGAGCGCCGGCGCGAAGTAGAACGAGAGCAGCATCGTGGCCGCGACCACGACGAGCATCGACGGGAGCAGCCTGCGCACCCTCGAGACGATGAACCCCGGGTACGAGAAGCCCTTCTCGCTCGAGAGCCTGCGCGTGACGGACATCGTGGCGAGGTAGCCCGCCAGCACAAAGAAGACCGTGACTCCGATGAAGCCGCCAGGGAGGAGCGCCTGGTTCGCGTGGTAGGCGACCACCGCGACGATCGCGAGCCCCCTCAGTCCGTCGAAGGCATCGTTCCTGTGTTTGGATGGCATGGTATGACTCCGTGATTCCTCGGCTTTTGTCCAACCAAGATTGTAGCCTCGCGGCGGGACAACATTGTCCCCGCGGGCTTTGGGGAAGCTGTGGTTGAGCCGGCCGGCCAAAATCCATGCCCTATACTGGACAGGTTGAAACTACGTAGCACCCGAGGAGCTAAGCACTTGATCGCACTCGCAGACAAAGTATCCAAATCCTTCGGCGGCCGCGTGCTCTACACCGGCGCCACGCTGCAGCTCAACGCCGGTGAGCGTTGGGCGCTCGTCGGGCCCAACGGCTCCGGCAAGACGACCTTCTTAAAGATCTTCATGGGCCTGGAGTCCAGCGACGAGGGCACCATTAGCTTCGCCAAGGACACGACCGTGGGCTACCTGGAGCAGGAGTCCAAGCTCATGGGCGGCAAGTCGGCGCTCGCAGAGGTCGTCGACTCCGCGCACGAGGTCAAGACCTGGGAGCGCAAGGTCTCCGAGCTCGAGGCGAAGATCTCGACCACCACCGGCCCCGAGCTCGATCGCCTGCTCGAGGAGTACGGGCACGCCCAGGACCGCTTCGAGCGACTCGGCGGCTACGAGCTCGAGGCCCGCGCCCGCCAGATCCTCGCCGGCCTCGGCTTCCCGGTAGAGGACTTCGACAAACCCGCCGAGGACTTCTCCGGCGGCTGGCAGATGCGCATCAGCCTCTCGAAGCTCCTGCTGCGCCACCCCGACCTGCTCATGCTCGACGAGCCGACCAACCACCTCGACCTCGAGAGCGTCAAGTGGCTCGAGACCTTCCTGCAGGGCTACGACGGCGCGGTGCTCCTCGTCAGCCACGACCGCGCGTTCATGGACGCCTGCGTGAGCCACGTCGCCGCCGTCGAGAACCGCAGGATCACCACCTATACCGGCAACTACAGCTCCTACCTCAAGCAGCGCGAGGACAACCTCGAGCAGATGCGCGCCAAGCGCGCCGCGCAGGAGCGCGAGATCGCCCACATGCAGGTCTTCGTCGACAAGTTCCGCTACAAGCCGACCAAGGCCGCCCAGGCTCAGGAGCGCATGAAGAAGATCGAGCAGATAAAGAGCGAGCTCGTCATCCTCCCCGAGGGCAATAAACACATGAGCTTCAGCTTCCCCGAGCCTCCCCGCACGGGCGACATGGTCATCGGCCTTGAGGGAGTCTCGAAGTCCTTCGGCGACAACCACGTCTACGAGGGCGTCGACCTCAAGCTCTACCGCGGCGACCACGTGGCGCTCGTCGGCCCCAACGGCGCCGGCAAGTCCACGCTCATGAAGCTCATCAACGGCAAGCTCAAGCCCGACGCCGGCAAGGTCGAGCTCGGCCAGAACGTCACGATGGCCTACTACGCCCAGCACCAGCTCGAGGAGCTCAACGAGGCGAACACCGTCATGGCCGAGATGGACACCGTCGCCCGCGGCTGGACCTCCTCCGAGGAGCGCAGGCTGCTCGGCGCCTTCCTCTTTCACGGCGACGACGTCGAGAAGCGTGTGGGCGTCCTCTCCGGCGGCGAGCGCGCCCGCCTCGCCCTCGCGAAGATGCTCGTCGCGCCCGACCCGCTGATCCTGCTCGACGAGCCCACGAACCACCTCGACATCGACTCGGTCGACGTGCTCGAGCAGGCGCTCATCAAGTTCCCCGGCACCATCGTGCTCATCAGCCACGACGAGCACCTCGTCCGCGCCGTCGCGAACAAAGTCGTCGACGTCCGCGACCACAAGGTGACGCTCTACGACGGCGACTACGACTACTTCCTCTTCAAGCGCGCCGAGCTCGAGGCCGCGGCGGCCGGCGAGGCGCCCGCGCCTTCCGGCAAGCGCTCGCCCGAGCCCGTCGCCGAGGCCCCCTCGGGCCGCAACGTGAAGACCCGCGAGCAGCGCCGCGCGGAGGCCGAGGAGCGCAAGCGCCGCAACCAGGCGCTCAAGAAGGAGAAGAAGCGCCTGAAGGAGGTCGAGGCCGCCCTCACGCCTGCGCAGAAGCGCTACGACGAGCTCGTGGCCCTGATGGCCGACGAGTCGCTCTACAACGACTCCGCGAAGTTCGACGAGTGCATGAAGGAGTACAACGCGCTCGCGCGCAAGATCCCCGCGCTCGAGGAGGAGTGGATGGAGCTCTCCGAGAAGATCGAGTCCGCCGATGTCTAGCGCCTCGCACGACAACCCCGGCGGCGCCCTTCTGGGGGCCGTCGCGTTCGCCCTGCGGTTCGCCGGCTGGGCGGTCGTCGCGCTCGTGGTCGCCGATGTCTTCGCGTCGGGCCAGCTGAGGGCCGCTATCCTGCCGCTCAACTCGGCGCTCTCGGGGATTCTTCCCGATGCGCTCGACGGCGTCCTCGTGATCCAGACCCCGTTTGGCGGGGCCTTCCGCGGTGACTTCGCCGTCTTCGCGATACTCTTGTTCATCATCGATTGGGCGATCTGCAAGGTCGCCGCCTCGCTGCGCTGACGCCGCGAGAGGGGAGCACGCGTGTTCCAGACGTTTTCCATCGAGCAGCTGGCGAGCATCGCCGTCTCGGTCCTGCTCGTCATGTTCTCCGCCACGGTGCATGAGGTCGCCCATGGGTGGGCGGCGCTCAGGTGCGGCGACGCGACCGCAAAGGAGGCCGGTCGCCTCACGCTCGACCCGCGGGCGCACCTCGACGGCTTCGGCTCCGTCGCGCTCCCGCTGATCATGGCACTCATGGGAGGGCCGATGTTCGCCTTCGCGAAGCCCGTTCCGTACAACCCCAACCGGCTGCGCAACCCGCGTCGCGACGAGGTGATCGTCGCGCTCGCAGGGCCTGTGTCGAATCTTTTGCAGGCGCTTGTGGGCACCGCGCTGTTCGGCATGGTGTGGTCCTCGCGCGCTGCGATTCTCTCCGTGCTCGGCCAGGCGGGCCTCATGTGGGCCGTGCGCATCACCACGACCTACATCTACGTGAATCTCACCCTCGCGTTCTTCAACCTGATCCCGTTCCCGCCGCTCGACGGGTCCAAGGTCATCATGCCGCTGCTCCACGGTCGCGCGCGCGAGGAGTACTACCGCATCCAGGCCTATGCCATGCCGGTGCTCATCATCGCGCTCTATGTGCTTCCGAGCTTCCTCGGCGTCGACCCGGTGGGGGCCTTCCTGGACCTCACCGCCGGCAATCTCTATGACCTTTTGGTCCAGGCGGTGATGTAGGTGTCCTACAAGGTTCGCACCCAGGCGTTCTCCGGGCCGTTCGACCTGCTCCTGCAGCTCGTCACGAGGCAGAAGGTCACCATCGGCTCCATCTCCATCGCCGAGGTCGCGAACCAGTACCTCGAGGAGGTCGAGCGTATGCGCGACCTCGACCTGGACGTCGCGAGCGACTTCGTGCTCGTCGCCTCGACCTTGCTGGACATCAA
>NZ_DAWEMK010000084.1:5384-8001 GCF_052362415.1 Paratractidigestivibacter sp.
CCAGGACGGTCGGCGCAGACCCGGAGTTCCTCGGCCTCATGCCCGACTACCTCGAGGGGATCAGCCTTCGCAGCCTCGCGGTCATCTGCGCGGACATCGACTCCAAGCGCGAGACGTTCCTCCTCGAGAGCGAGCACATCGCGCCCAAGCGCCTGCCGGTCGCCCTCACGATCGCGTCGGTCGACCGGCTCGTCCGGAGCCGCCGGCACGTCACCTTCACCGAGCTCGTGGGCGAGGACTCCACGCCCGAGGTCGTGGTCGCGAACTTCCTCGCGATCCTCGAGCTCTTCAAGCGCGGCCTTGTCCGCGTGAGCCAGAGCGAGATCTTCGGCGAGATCGACGTCGACCACATCGAGGGCGCCGAGGCCTACAAGATCGACGCGACGGCGCTCGCCGACCTCGACGAGGCGACCCGCGACCTCGTCATCGAGGCCGCATCCGAGGGCGCCACCGACGTCGCAGCCAACCATGACAACGAACAAACAGCAGGTGAGGAGCTGTGATGCAAGAACTCGAGACCTTTGAATCCGGCGACCTGAAGCCGCTGCTCGAGGCGCTTCTCCTCGTCTCGGACGACTCCGTTCCCGCCACCGAGCTCGCGCGCGCCACGGGCGCCGCCCCCGGGGAGGTGTCCCAGGCCTTGGCCGAGCTCGCCGCGGAGTACGAGTCCGCGAACCGCGGTTTCCAGCTGCGCGAGGTCGCCGGCGGCTGGCGCTTCTACACCCACCCCGCCTACCACGACCAGGTGGGGGACTACGTGCTCTCGTGGGACGCGCGGAAGCTCTCGCAGGCCGCGCTCGAGACGCTCGCCGTCATCGCCTACCACCAGCCGGTCTCTCGCGAGGGCGTTCGCGCCATCCGAGGCGTGAACTCCGACGGCGTTATCGCTTCGCTCAAAGAGAAGGGCCTCATCCGCGAGGCGGGCCGCGACTCCGACCGCGGCCAGGCGGTCCTCTTCGGCACGACGAGGCTCTTTCTCGAGCACTTCGGCTTGAAGTCGCTCCGCGAGCTCCCGCCGCTGGAGGACTTCGCCCCCGACGAGGAGTCCAAGCGCTTCATCCGCGAGCGGCTCTCGGGCCGGCAGATATCCTCGACCCTCGAGGAGGCGGCCGACGACCTCGACGACGAGCGCGACCTTCTGGGCGACGACTTCGGCGCGGCCGAGGGCGGCGCGGGCGACGCGGCTGAGGGCGACGAGCCCCAGGCAGAGCATAGCGCCGCGCCTTCCTCCCCGGTGGCCGAAGAGAAAGGCGCGCCCGATGAGCGATGAGCTTTACCCCATGCGCCTGCAGCGCTTCCTCGCGCGCGCGGGCGTGGCGTCGCGCCGCGGCTCCGAGCGGCTCATGACCTCCGGGCGTGTGCGCGTCAACGGCGAGGTCGTAACCGAGCTCGGCAGCAAGGTCGACCCGCTTCGCGACGTCGTCACCGTCGACGGGCGCGCGTGCCGCGTCCAAGAGAAGCCCTGTTACCTCATGCTGTACAAGCCCGCTGGCTACCTCACGACCATGAGCGACCCGCAGGGCAGGCCGACGGTCGCCGAGCTCGTGCCCACCTCCGACTACCCAGGGCTCTACCCCGTCGGCCGCCTCGACTTCGACACCACGGGGCTGCTCCTCTTCACGACGAATGGCAACGTCGGCCAGGATCTCCTGCATCCCTCGAGCCACGTGGACAAGCACTACGTCGCGCTCGTCCGCGGGGTGCCCGACGAGCGCGACTTCGAACGCCTGAGGTCGGGGATCATGCTCGAGGACGGGCCCGCGAGCCCTGCCGAGCCGGAGCTCCTGGGCGAGCGGGACCCGCTCTTCCGCGTTGTCGCGCCGCGCGGTGCCGGCACAGACCGCGGCGGGCACCCCAACTCCGTCGTCGGCCTCACCATCCACGAGGGCCGCAAGCACCAGGTGAAGAAGATGCTCATGGCCTGCGGCCACAAGGTGCTGCGCCTTCATCGCGACGCGTTCGGGCCGCTGCGGCTCTCCCGCCTCAAGGAGGGCTCTTGGCGCCTGCTCGACCCGACTGAGGTCGCGGCCGTAGAATCGCTGTGCAGGAAGCGCGAGAAGGGCGCGTGACGCCCCCGCCCGCTTCCCTGTAAACTCGGACAAACGGCCCCGCCGCGGGGCCCATCGAAAGGAAACCATATGATCGTCGCCATTGACGGCCCCTCGGGCTCTGGCAAGTCTTCGGTGGCCCGCGCCATCGCACAGCGCTGCGGCCTCACCTTCCTCGACACGGGCGCGATGTACCGCTCGGTCGCCGCCGAGTGCCTGCGCGAGGGCATCGACCCCGATGACGCCGAGGCCGTGTCCGGCGTCGCCCGCGACATCGACATCCGTTTCGGCACTTCCCGCGAGGGTCAGACCGTGTTCGCCAACGGCCGCGACGTCACGCGCGAGATCAGGACCCCTGAGGTCGAGCTCGCGGTCTCGCCCGTCTCGGCCACGCCCGCCGTCCGCGAGGTCATGGTCGCCCTGCAGCGCAAGGTCGGGGAGGGCACAGACGTCGTCGCCGAGGGCCGCGACATCGGCACGGTCGTCTATCCGAAGGCCGACGTGAAGGTCTTCCTCACCGCGAGCCCCGAGGCGCGCGCCCGCCGCCGCGCCGTGCAGCGCGAGGGTGG
>NZ_DAWEMK010000085.1:0-5929 GCF_052362415.1 Paratractidigestivibacter sp.
GCCCGGAAGGCGCCGCCTGGCGCGGGCGGGGCTGGGCGCCCTGGGGGCGCGGGGCCTGGCCCGCCGCGGGCGCCGAGAAGTGCGCCGCGTGGCGGGGACGATGCTGGTCGTTGCTGGGTGTGGTCATCGATGGGCCTTCTCAGTCGTTGTCGTGGGCTTCGTTGGCGTCGAGCCAGGATTGCAGGAAGAGCGAGGCGGCCACCATATCGACCTTGCCCCGCATCGAGCGCTCGTTCAGGCCCTGCTCCCTCAGGATCCGCTTGGCCTCGGCCGAGCTCAGGCGCTCATCGGCGAACTCGAGGGGAAGGTCGCAGCGCTCGGCGATGGCGCGCGCCTGTGCCATGATGCGCTCCGCCTGGGGGCCCTCCTCCCCCGCCAAGGTCATCGGGCGGCCGCAGACGAGCACGTCGGGCTCCCAGTCCTCGAGGACTCGCACGAAGGTGCGCGCATGCGAGAGGACCTCGGCCGCGGGCAGGACGCAGACGGGCGAGGCGACGCGGCCGGCGGGGTCGCTCACGGCGACCCCGACGCGGACCTCACCGATATCGAGCGCGAGCGCCCGCACTAGAGGCCGAGCTCCTTGCGCGCCGCGTCGAGCGCCGCGTCGATACCCGACACGTCGGAGCCGCCGGCCTGCGCCATGTTCGGGCGCCCGCCGCCGCGGCCGCCGACGAGGCTGGCGATGTTCTTCACGATGTCGCCGGCCTTGAAGCCGGAGGCGACGGCGGCGTCGGTTGCGCCCGCGAGGAGCGCGACCTTGCCGTCGGGGGTGGCCGATGCGATCACGCAGGCGACGGGCTCGCCCTCGGCGGCGTCGCGGATGCCGTCCCAGGCGGAGCGCATGTCCTTGCCGGAAAGACCGTCCAGGCGCGCGACGACGGCCTTGTACCCGTCGAGCTGGACCGCGGACCTGAAGGCCTCGGCGACCTTGTCGGAGCCGGCGCCGGTCGTGACGGCCTCGAGCTTCTTTCGGGTGTCGCGCAGCTCGTGGTTGAGGGACGCGACGCGCTCGGCGGCGTCGGCCGGGCGGCACTTGAGCTCGTGGGCCACGCCGGCGAGGAGCTCGAGCTGCTCATCGAGGTGCTCGATGGCGCCCATGGAGGTCACGGCCTCGATGCGGCGGGCGTTTGAGCCGACGGAGCTCTCGGAGACGATCTTGAAGAGACCGAGGTCAGCGGTGTTGCGGGCATGCGTGCCGCCGCAGAGCTCGCGGCTGAAGGGCGCGTCGGAGTCGCCTGTGGAGACCACGCGGACGGTCTCGCCGTACTTCTCGCCAAAGAGCGCGACGGCGCCGGAGGCCTTGGCCTCGTCGAGCCCCATGACGCGGGTGACGATGGGCTCGGCGGCGAAGATCTCTGCGTTCACGAGTCCCTCGACGCGCGCGAGCTCGTCGGCGGTCATGGCCTCGAAGTGGGTGAAGTCGAAGCGCAGGCGATCGGGACCCACGAAGGAGCCCGCCTGGCTCACGTGCTCGCCCAGGACCTGCTTGAGCGCGGCGTCGAGCAGGTGGGTAGCGGTGTGGTTACGGCGGATGAGCTCGCGGCGGCCGTGGTCGACCGCGGCGGTCACGACGTCGCCCACGCGCAGCGTGCCCTCCTCGACGGTCGCGACGTGGGCATAGAGGCCGTTCTTGCCCTTGGTGTCGCTCACGCGGACCTTGAGGCTGCCGCCGTCGGTGAGGTAACCGGTGTCGCCGCACTGGCCGCCCATCTCGGCGTAGAACGGGGTCTGGTCGAGGACGACGCTGACCTCGTCGCCGGCGTGGGCCTCGTCGGCCTCCGCCTCGCGCGCGACGATGGCCACCACGCGGCAGCCGTCGGCGGCGTCGGCGTCGTAGCCGCAGAACTCGGTCGCGGCGAGCTTGTCGGAAAGCCCGGTCCAGACGTCGTTGAAGTTGCTCCAGGCGTCGCGGTTGGCGGCGGCGCGGGCGCGCTCCTTCTGCTCGGTCATGCAGGCGTCGAAGCCCTCCATGTCGACCTCGTGGCCGGCCGCCTCGCAGATCTCGCGGGTGAGGTCGATGGGGAAGCCGTAGGTGTCGTGGAGCTTGAAGGCGACCTCACCGGGCAGCACGGCGCCCTCAGCGAGCTTGGCGCACTCGGCCTCGAGCATGGACTCGCCGGCGTCGAGCGTAGCGCCGAAGCGCTCCTCCTCGGCGCGGACGATGTCCTGGATGAGGGCGTTCTGCTCGACGAGCGCGGGGTAGTTGTCGCCCATGAGGCGCGTGACCTCGTCGACGTAGGTCGAGAGGAACGGGCTCTGGATGTTCATGAGACGGGCGTGGTAGACGGCGCGGCGCAGCAGGCGGCGCAGGATGTAGCCGCGGCCCTCGTTGCCGGGCAGGATTCCGTCGCCGATCATGAACGTGACGGCGCGGGAGTGGTCGGCGAGGATGCGCAGGCTGCGGTCCTTGGCAGCGTCGGTGCCGTACTCGTGGCCCGAGAGCTTCTCGCCCACGCCGATGAGGGACTGGAGCAGGTCGCCGTCGTAGTTCGTGCCCTTGTGCTGCATGATCGCGGCGATGCGCTCGAGGCCCATGCCGGTATCGATGTTGCGGTGGGGCAGCTCGGGCATCGAGCCGTCCTCCTGGCGGTCGTACTGGGTGAAGACGAGGTTCCAGAACTCGAGGTAGCGGTCGCAGTCGCAGCCGGGGGCGCAGTCGGGGCTGCCGCAGCCGAACTCCTCGCCCTGGTCGAAGTAGATCTCGGAGCAGGGGCCGCAGGGGCCGGTCGGGCCGGCGGCCCAGAAGTTGTCCTCCTCGCCGAGGCGCGAGATGTGGTCGTAGTCGACGCCCTGGGCGTGCCAGAGCTCGATGGCCTCCTCGTCGTTCTCGAAGACCGTCATGTACAGGCGGTCCTTGGGAAGGCCGAGGTGCTCGGGCGAGGTGATGAACTCATAGGCCCAGGCGATGGCGTCTGCCTTGGTGTAGCCGCCGAAGCTGAAGTTGCCGAGCATCTCGAAGAAGCTGAGGTGACGGGCGTCGCCGATGTTATCGATGTCGTTCGTGCGCAGGCACTTCTGGCAGGAGCAGGCGCCGATCTCCTTCATGGTCTTGGAGCCCTGGTAGTACTCCTTGAACTGGTTCATGCCGGCGTTTGCGAGCAGCAGCGAGGGGTCGTCGGGCACGAGGGAGGACGACGGGCAGAGCTTGCAGCCCTTGGACTCGAAGAACTTGAGGAAGTCCTCGCGAATCTCGGCGGTGGTCATAGTCTTGTAGTCGGCGGTGCTCATGTGTCTCCCTTGCGATCGGGCGGTGAATCTGCGCATACAATCGACTAGTATACCGCGCAGCCACACCCTCGCAAAAAAGCACATATCGGACGGTATGCCGGGAGTTGTTCAGACTACTTCCGAGGATCCACAAGCCCCGCGGCGTGGCCCTCTACGGCTGCGCGGTCCTCCTCAGAGAGCGCCCCGCGCAGGCGGGAGCCCTCGAAGAACGTCGCATCGTCGAGCGCGTCGAGCTCCGGGCACGGGGAGCCGTCGGGCTCCTTGTACTCCGTGCCGCGGAAGAGCGCGCCTGTGCTCGAGACGATCTGCCGCCCGGTCCTCGTCTCGAAGAAGTACACGAAGAAGCCCCTGATCGCTGCGGTGAGGGGCACGGCGAGGACCATTCCCAGGGCGCCGCCGAGGCAACCGCCCACGATGATGCCCACGAGCGAGAGCGCCGGGTGGATCTGGACGGAGCGCTGCATCACGACGGGCGAGAGCACGTTGTCCGCGATGTTCTGGGCGACCACGGTGATGACCAGCGCGGCGAAGGCGAGGCCCGGCCCCACGAACAGGCCGAGGAGCACGGAAAGCAGGCACGAGACCATGGGACCGATCACGGGGACGAAGTGCATCACGAAGGTGAGCGCGCCGAGCAGGGCCGCGTAGGGGTGCCCCGCGGCGACGAGGCCGGCCGCGACCATGAGCCCGTTGGCGACGGAGGTGACGAGCGTCCCGAACATGTAGCCGCCCGTCGAGCGCGAGAGCACGGCAAGCATGAGCGTGACGTCGCGGCTGTGGCGCGGACCGACGATGACCGCGAGCTCGCGTGCCATGAGCGGGTAGTCCTTGGCGACCCAGTACGCAAGGACGAGCCCGAGGAACACCGTGGTGAAGTCGGTGACCATGCTCGAGATGTTCTCGACGAGGCCGGTGGAGATCTGGCGCGCGAGGTCGCTCGCCATCGAGAGCCCCGTGCTCGACAGCGCGCTCACGAGCTGGTTGACGGTGCTCTGGACGCGCGGGTCGGCGGACTCACCGTAGGTGTTCCAGAACTCTCCGAGGGCCCTTTGCGCTTGCTCGATGTACACAGGGGTGCTGCGCAAAAGCACGAGAAGCTCCTGCATGAGGGGCCCGCCGATCAGCGACACGAGGACGATGACCCCCACGACCAGGAGGGCAAGCGAGATCAGAGCGGCGAGGCCCCTGGGGACCTTGTGGTCCTCCAGGCGGTTGGTGACGGGGCTGCACATGAAGCCGGCGACCCCGCCCACGAGGATGAGCCCGAGCGCCTGCTGGACGAAGCCGAGCGCGCCGATGATGAGCCACGACGCGATGAAGACCCCGACCACCGTCCAGACGGCGAGCATACGGGGGCGCCAGCGCTCGATGCGCTCGCGCCGGCGCTCGGAGAGCTCCCCGGGGTCCTCGCTGGCGCTCATCGCATCAGCCCCTCGGGGTCGATCTTCTCTTGGATGCGGCGCAGGGCGCGGCGCAACATGCGCGATACCTGCACCTGCGAGTTGCCGAGGTTGTTTGCATTCTCGACCTGGGTCATGCCGTCGAGGTAGCGCATACGGATGGCCTGCTGGTCCGCCTCGGGGAACTCGGAGATGACGTCCTCGAGGATCATGCGGTCGTCGGAGGCCTCGAGGTCGTTGTCCACGCTCGCGTAGCGGTCTATGACGGCGGGGGCGTCGTCCTCCTCCGTGCCGCCCTGCCCCTCGAGCGGGACCGAGCTGTAGGCGCTGGAGGACTCCATGGCCTCGAGCACCTCGTCGGGGGTCGTGCCCAGGCGCGCGGCGATCTCGTCGATGGAGGGGCTGCGCTGCAGCTCGGCCGTGAGCTCGTCGGTCACGGTGTTCACCTTGGCGGAGAGCTCCTGGAGGCGGCGCGGAACGCGGATGGTCCAGCCCTTGTCGCGGAAGTGGCGCTTGATCTCGCCCATGATCGTGGGCGTCGCGTAGGTCGTGAACTCGAGGCCGCGGGACGGGTCGAAGCGGTCGATCGCCTTGATCAGGCCGATCGTGCCGACCTGGATGAGGTCGTCGAGCGGCTCGCCGCGGTTCTTGAACTTGGCGGCGATGTAGCGGACGAGGTTCACGTGGCTCACGATGAGCTGCTCGCGCGCCTCCTCGTCGCCCTCCTCCTTGTAGCGGCGGAAGAGCTCGCGGGTGCGGTCCTTGTCCCAGGCAGGCTTGCCCTTGGAGACGCGGCGCAGCCGGCGGCGCGCGGCGGACGCATCGGCGCGGGACGCAGCGGGTACCTGTGCGCTCGCCTTGGCGGGGGCCTCGGCCGCGGCGGCCGCAGGGGCCTTGGCGACGGCGGGCTTCCCCGTCTTGTCCTTCTCGGGCTCCTTAGCGCTCGTCATGGGCACCGCCCGTCGAGAGGACCAGCGAGAGGGTGCGGTCGTCCTCCGTGATGCCGAAGTCCTCGCAGATAGCGTCGAGGAGCACCTCCACGAGCTCGAGCGACTGGTCGGAGTCCGCCGCGTCGAGGTCGTCACCGAGCGAGAAGTCCATGGTGATCTCACCGTCGACGAGGGCGAAGTTGCACACCACGAAGTCCTGTCCCGTGGCGCAGGCGTAGACGAATCCCTCCTCGGCCGCCATGCGGACATCCTCGACGTCGTCGAGGCCGAGGTCGGCCACGGCGGCGAGGCTGGCGGCGCACATGCGCACGACGCGCGCGTACGCGGGGGCGGCGGGAACGGTGAGGGCGA
>NZ_DAWEMK010000085.1:5939-7939 GCF_052362415.1 Paratractidigestivibacter sp.
GTGCGTTCGTCATGTTCAGGCCCCCTACTCGGCGTCAGCCGCAGGGGCGGCGGGCTCGGAAGCGGGCTTCGCGGCGTCGGCGGGCTTCGCGGCGTCGCCATAGACGACGTAGGCGGTCGGCTTGCGGGGCGCCCTGGCCTTCGCGGCCTGCTCGTCGATGGTCACCGAGCCGGAGTCCACGGCACCTTCGGCAGCAGCGAGCGTGCGCGACGGGGCGGCGGCGCCGCGGCCCGTGACCTTCTTCACGGCCTTGGCGACGGAGCTCGCGGCGCCCTGCACGGCGTCGTTGACCGTCTCGGTCACGCCGGCGGCGGTCCCGGAGACCGTGGAGACGTCAGCGAGGATAGCGTTCATGCTGTTGAGGGAGGCGTTGGCGGAGTCCATGGCCACGTTGGCCTTGACCGCCACCGCCGGCATCTGCTTGACGGCGGGCTCGAGCTCGTCGACCATGCCGTCGAGCTTGGCCACGATGGGCTGCGCCTGCGCGATGACCTCGTTCGCGGAGGCCGAGACCTCGTCGATATTCTTGCGGGCGGAGCGCACGGTGAGGGCGACCTCCACGACGGCCCAGACCGCAACCACGACGAGCACGATCAGGGCGATGTTCAGGTAATCCATGCGTAGGCCTCCGGATCCAGGGTTCGCGAGCCGCGCACGAGGTCGTCTCGTACGCGCACCGTCATTCTACCCAAACGCAAAACGTGGGCAGCGCAGAAGCGCGGCAACGGCGCGAGCTGGGCAGAACCGCGGCTAAGAAGCGCGCTCGCCCTTCTTAGCCGCCGCGGCGCCGGGGGCGGCGTCTCCCGCCTCGGCGATGTCGCGGCCGAGCGCGTCCTCGCGCCAGGCCTCCCAGCCGCGCGGGCTCGGATGGTAGAAGGCGCCGCGCTCGAGCCCCTCGGGCAGGTAGCGCTGGTCGACCCAGCCGGACGGGTAGTTGTGGGGGTACAGGTACGCGCCGTACTCGTCGGAGCCGGGGCGGTGGCGGTCGCGCAGGTAGTTGGGCACTTCTCGGCGCGGGCCCTGCCTGACATCGGCCAGCGCGGCGTCGATGCCCGCCTCCGCGGCGTTGGACTTCGGTGCGAGCGCATTATAGGTCGCCGCCTGCGCGAGGTTGATCCTGCACTCCGGCAGGCCGATGACCTCGACCGCGCGGAAGGCGGCCTCGGCCACCAGCAGCGCCTGGGGATCGGCGTTGCCGATGTCCTCGGAGGCGGCGATCATGATGCGGCGCGCGATGAACTTGGGGTCCTCGCCGGCATCGAGCATGCGCGCGAGCCAGTAGAGCGCCGCGTCGGGGTCGCTGCCGCGCATCGACTTGATGAAGGCGCTGATGATGTCGTAGTGCATGTCGCCGGATTTGTCGTAGGACAGCCCGTGGCGCGGGTTCGCCTCCAGCACGTGCGCCGCGGTGATGGTCACGGGGTCCTCCGCGGAGGGCGCGGGCGCCTCGGGGTCGGCGGGCGCCGCCATCTGGCTCGCGAGCTCGAGGGAGGTGAGCGCCGCGCGGCCGTCGCCCCCGGCGAGCTTGACGATCTCGTCCTCCGCCTCGCCCGAGAGCGTGAAAGCCCCCGCCAGGCCCTCCGGAGCGACGACGGCGTGCTCGACCATCCGCCGCAGCGACTCGTCGTCGAGCGGGCGGAGCTCCACCACGCGGCTGCGGCTGATGAGCGCGGAGTTCACCTCGAAGTAGGGGTTCTCCGTCGTCGCGCCCACGAGGACGACGGTACGGTCCTCGACGGCGTGGAGGAGGGCGTCTTGCTGGCTGCGGTTGAAGCGGTGGATCTCGTCGACGAAAAGAATCGTGCGGCGGCCCTGCGAGAGCAGGCGGCTCTCGGCGGACTCGATCTCGCGACGGAGGTCCTTGACCGTGCCGGTGATGGCGCTGACCTCGACGAACTCGGCGTGCGTGGTATGCGCGACGATGCGCGCGAGGGTCGTCTTTCCCGTGCCGGCGGGGCCATAGAGGATGACGGAGCTCAGCGTGTCGTGCTCAATCGCGC
>NZ_DAWEMK010000086.1:0-2355 GCF_052362415.1 Paratractidigestivibacter sp.
AGGGCGGGCCTCTGGCCCGCCACTGCTATTTACACCACTTTATGGACGTAGCTGAAACCCGCGCCGCCAGCCGCCTTGCGAGGCTGGAGACGCGGGTTTCTGCGCGGCGAGGCCGCAGCGGGAGCTGGAAGTCGGGGTTTCTGCGCGGCGAGGCCGCAGCGGGAGCTGGAGACGCAGGTTTCTGCGCGCTATCCCAGCAGCATACGGTCGTTCGTGAACTCCTCGCCGCTGGCCTCCTCGAACTTGCGCAGCAGGTCGGGAACGGTGAGGGACTTCTTCTCGTCCCCCTCGACGTCGTAGATGATGTGCCCGTCGCTCATCATGATCAGGCGGTTGCCCAGGCGGATGGCGTCGCTCATGTTGTGCGTGACCATGAGCGCGGTGAGGTTGCGCTCGGCGATGATCTCCTCGGTGAGGGTGAGGACCTTCGCCGCGGTCTTGGGGTCGAGCGCCGCCGTGTGCTCGTCGAGCAGCAGCAGCTTCGGGTCGGTGAGCGTGGCCATGAGCAGCGTGAGGGCCTGGCGCTGTCCGCCGGAAAGAAGCCCGACCTTCGCGTCGAGCCGATCCTCGAGGCCGAGGCCGAGGCGCGCCAGGAGCTCAGGGTACTCTTTCTTCTCTTCCCGCGTCACGCCCCACGCGAGGCCGCGGCGTTTGCCGCGCCGGCGCGCGAGGGCGAGGTTCTCGACGATCTGCATGTCGGCCGCGGTGCCGCGCATCGGGTCCTGGAAGACGCGCCCGAGGTACTTGGCGCGCTGCGATTCCGTCATGCGCGAGATGTCCACGCCGTCGAGCTCGATCACGCCGGAGTCGAGCGGGTAGACGCCCGCGATCATGTTGAGCAGCGTGGACTTGCCCGCGCCGTTGCCGCCGATCACGGTCACGAAGTCGCCGTCGTTCAGGGTGAGGTCGACGCCCGTGAGCGCGCGTTTCTCGGTGACGGTGCCGGGATTGAAGGTCTTCTTCACGTGGGAAAGCTTGAGCATGCTACTCGTCCCCCCTCTTGTACGAGGCCCGCAGGCGCTGCTTCTCGAGCACGACGGGCACGCACAGGGCGAGCGCGACGATGATTGCGGAGAGCAGCTTCATGTCGTTGGCGTCCATACCCATCTGCAGCACGATGGCGCGGATGAGGAAGTAGACGATGGAGCCGACGACCGCCGCGACCAGGCGCGCGCCGAACTTGGTGAGGCCGCCGGGCAGAAGGCGTCCGAGGACCTCGCCGATGACGATCGCGGCCAGGCCGATGACGATGGCGCCCGTGCCCATGCCGATGTCGGCGTACTTCTGGCTCTGGCAGATGAGGCCGCCGGAAAGGCCGATGAGCGCGTTGGAGAGGATGAGGGCGAGCATCTTGGTCGCGTTCGTGTTCTGGCCGAGGGCACGGATCATGGCCTCGTTGTTGCCGGTGGCGCGCAGCGCGCTGCCGATCTCGGTGCCGAAGAACCAGTACAGCAGCCAGATCACGGCCGCGACGAGGATGGCGCCCACGATCATGGCAACGGTGCTCTGGGGGATGCCCGTGAGGTCGGACACCTTCGAGAAGATCGTGTCGGCCGTGAGCAGCGGGGTGTTCGACTTGCCCATGATGCGCAGGTTGATCGACCACAGGCTGATCTGCGTGAGGATTCCCGCGAGGATGGCGGGGATCTCGAACACGGTGGTGAGGACGCCCGTCACGGCGCCCGCGACGCCGCCGGCGAGCATGCCGGCGAGGGTCGCCACGACCGGGTCCACGCCGAAGTTGACCACGAGGACCGCCACGACGGCGCCGCCGAGGGCGAAGCTGCCGTCGCAGGTCATGTCGGGGATGTCGAGCAGGCGGAAAGTGATGAAGACGCCGAGTACCATGAGACCCCACAGGATACCCTGCGAGACGGCGCCTTGTAGTGCTGTGAGCATGTGCGCTCCTTCTTGCTGTCGGTGCTTACGGCGGTGGCGAGAAGGGCGGTTCCTTCTCGCCACCGGGAGGTGCTACTTGGGCGGGCCTACTTCGCGTCGAGCGCCGAGAGGTCGACGCCGATAGCCTGCGCCATCTCGTCGTTCTTCGCGACGACGAGGTCGGCGGTGTCGAGGTGCTCGATGGCCATGTCGGCGGGCTTGGACTCGCCCTTGAGGATCTTCACGGCCATCTCGCCGGCGCGCTTGCCGAGGTCGGCGTAGTTGATGGAGAGCGTGAAGAGGCCGCCGGCCTTGCACATGCCCTCCTCGCCGGTGACGAAGGGGATCTTGTTCTCCTTGCAGATCTGGCCGACCTGCGCGGCGCCCGCGGCGATGGTGTTGTCGGTGGGCGCGTAGAGGGCGTCGACCTTGCCGACGGCGGACTCGACGACGGACTGGATCTCGTTGGAGCTGGAG
>NZ_DAWEMK010000086.1:2365-7921 GCF_052362415.1 Paratractidigestivibacter sp.
GTGAGGTCGGAGGCGCCGGTGACGTTGGTGCCCGGTTTATCGTTGTCCTTGACGAGGCCGGAGGCGGCATAGTCGGTGATGGCGCAGCCCACGATGGGGATGTCGGCCGTCGCGGCGGCCGCTGCCTGGGCCGCGGGGGTGGCGATGGCGTAAATCAGGTCGACGCCGTCGCCCACGAACTTGGAGGCGATGGTCTGGCAGGCGGACTGGTCGTTCTGGGCGTTCTGCTGGTCGATGGAGACGTTCAGGCCGGAGGCGTTGACGGCGTCGCAGAACCCCTGGTTGGCGGCATCGAGCGCGGAGTGCTCGGTGAGCTGGACGACGCCGATCTTGTAGGCCTTGTCGCCCGAGGCGGACGAGCCAGAGCCCGAGCCGCAGCCGGCGAGGGCGGCGATGGACGTCGCGAGGCCGGCGCCCGCGACGAAGTTCCTTCTGGTGATGTTCATGGCTTACTCCCCCAGTAGCGGTTTTGAAGATGAGGTCAGTCTACGGCCGGGCGGCGGCGCAGGGAGAAATTGCCTCACATAAGTAACACTGAGGAGCAAGAAGGGCGCCGCGCCCTGCGTTTCCCTGCGCCGGCACCCTTCTTGCCGCGCCTCGCGTCAGTTGACCCCGCGGAAGCCGCGGCCGATGATCTCGGAGCTGCTCGTGATGGTGATGAACGCGCCCGGGTCGACGCTGCGCACAAAGAGCCTGAGCTCCATCGCCTCGCGTCTGGTGAGGACCGAGTTCAGGATGATCACGCGCTTGCCCGTGTAGGCTCCCCAGCCTGTCATCACCGTCGCGGTGCGGCCGAGCGTGCGCACGATGAACTCCTCGACGTCGTGCGGGTACTTGCAGATGACCTGACAGACCTTTCGCTGACGGATGGACTCGATGGCGGAGTCGACGACGAAGGTCTTTGCCACGAGGCCGAGGATGCACCACAGGCCGACGCGCGGGCCGTAGATGACGGCGGCGGAGCACACGATGGCGATGTCGACCACAAAGAGCGCCTTGCCGATCTCGACGTCGGTGCGCTTGCGCAGGATCATGGCCAGGATGTCCGTGCCGCCCGTCGAGGCTCCAATGTCGAAGACGAGCGCGCTGCCCACGGCGGGCAGCAGCACGGCGAAGCAGACATCGAGCGTGAGGTCGCCCGTGATCGATTGTGTCACGGGGAAGATCCACTCGAAGAGCGAGACGTATGCCGACAGCGCAATCGAGGCGAACGAGCTCCAGATCATGGCCTTGCGATCGAGGAAGACGAAGCCAAGGATGACGAGGGCTACGTTGAGGATCCACATGAAGGTGGAGACCGGCAGCTGTGGGAAGAGCGCGCCCAGCACGATGGCCACGCCCGTCGTGCCGCCGAACGCGAGGTGGTTCGGGGTCTTGAAGAGCACCATAGCGACGGCGGTGAGGATGAGGCCGAGGTTCAGCATGAGGAAGAAGCTCAGCTTGCCATAGCCCTCGGTGCGGCGCTCCGACACCTCGTCGGCGATCCGGCCCTCCTCGTCGGTCTGGTCCTCGCAGATCGGCGCGAGCGGGTCGCCCTCGTACGCGGTCCTGCCCTGGTCGAGCTCCAGCTCACGCTCGAGCTCGGGCTCCTGCGCCAGTGCTTGCGCCGCCCGGGTCGCCTTGGCCTGGGCCGTACGCGCTTGGGCCTGCGCTGCCTGCGATTGAGCCGTACGCGTCTGGGTCTGCGCTGCCGGTGCCTGGGCAGTACGCGCCTGGGCCTCCGCCGCCCGCGCTTGGTTCTCCGCCGTCCGCGCCTGGGCCGTACATGCCTGAGTCTCCTCCGCCTGCGCCCGCTCCCGGCTCAAGCCCTTCTCGCTGCTCAAATCCCGCTCCTCCGTTCCCGTTGCCGATGCGCCGCGGTGAAGTCTGACATGTGTAGCCGAGTATTTCAACCGTGTTTCGGAGGGTTGGGGAAAACGATGCGGGGAAGGCACGCGGGGCGCTTGGCCCGCATCTTAAATCTGCTGATAACGCCGACACGGACTGGCACGGGTACGCCAGGGCGAATCTTATGCGCAAAACTCGCTTAGGGCTACGCTGAAGCAGATTCGATGCACAAAACTCGATTCGAGCCACATGATTTTGGGGATGAAACGAGCTTCAGAATTCGATACCTGCGGTTTTGTCGGGGCGAATGACGAAAACAGCCCAAGAGGGCTCAAAAGTACGTGGCCCTAATCGAGTTTTGCGCTTGAGCAAATCCCCGACGTGGCCCTAAGCGAGTTTTGCGCACCGGCCATGCTATTGTCATCCTCGGCAACGCCCAAACTGCCGCCAAATCGGACGGAATCTGTTCGAGGCGCCCCGATTACAAAAATCCGGCGGCGGAGTCAGCGTGGAGAGCCGATTCCGCCGCCGGGAACTCGGGGAATGCGAGAATTCACCGCGCTACGCGAGCTTCTGCGCAAGGAGCTGGTTGAACAGTTTCGGGTTGCCGGAGCCCTTGGCGGCCTTCATGCACTGGCCGACGAGGTAGCCGATGACCTTTTTGTTGCCGTCGCGGTACTGCTGGGCCTGGTCGGTGCAGCGGGCGAGCACCTCGTCGACGATGGGCTCGAGCGCCGCGGTGTCCGTGACCTGGCGCATGCCGCGCTCGTCGACGACCTTCTCGGGGTCCTTGTCGGTCCCGTTGACCTCGTCGAGCACCTCGCGCGCCTGCGCGAACGTGATCGCATCGGCCGCGAGCAGCGCGCCGATGCAGCGGACCTGCGCCGGAGTGAGCGCGTCGTAGCTGGGCGCGAGGTTGACCATGACGTTGGCGATAGTCGGCACAGCCTTCTTGTCCGCACCCTCCACGGCCTGCTCGAAGAAGTCGGCAACCGCGGGCTCGCCCGCGAGCTGCTCGGCGTCGGCCGGCTTCAGGCCGAAGTCGCGCTCGAAGCGGTCGCGCTTGGCATCCGGCAGCTCGGGGATCTGCTTGCGGCAGCCCTCGATGAAGTCGTCGGTAAGGTCGAACGGCGCGAGGTCGGGGTCCGGGAAGAGGCGGTAGTCGTCGGCGGTCTCCTTGACGCGCATGACGACGGTGCGCTTGCGCGAGGGCTCCCAGTGGCGGGTCTCCTGGTAGATGATGCCGCCCTCCTCGAGCACCTCGGCCTGGCGGCAGATCTCGTAGGCGAGACCGTCGTGGAGACTCTTGAAGGAGTTGAGGTTCTTGAGCTCGGTCTTGGTCCCGAGCTTGGTGGAGCCGCGGCGGCGCAGACTGACGTTACCGTCGCAGCGCATCGAGCCCTTCTCCATGGAGCAGTCGGAGATCCCCAGCGTCACGAAGATGTGGCGGAGCTTCTCCATAAAGAGGCGCGCCTCCTCGGGCGTGCGCAGGTCGGGCTCGGTCACGAGCTCGATCAGAGGCGTGCCGCAGCGGTTGTAGTCCACGAGCGACTCGGCCGCGCCGCCGATGCGGCCCTCCTCGCCGCCGACGTGCACCATCTTTGCCGCGTCCTCCTCCATGTGGATGCGCAGGATGCGGATGGGCACCGTGTAGGAGCCATCGGCGCGTCGCTCGGGCATCTGCATGTTGGAGGCGTCGTAGCTGGCCAGGTGCCCGGCGCGCTGATTGCCCTCGCGCATCTGCGCCGTCATCGCGGTCGAGAGGCCCTCGGCACCCGCGGACGCCGACGCGAGGCTCTCGGCCTCGGCCGCGCCGAACGCGCAGTCGGGGCGCTCGGCGGCGCCCTGGCCGGTCACGTCGAGGTCGAGGTGGCCGTACATGGCGAAGGCGACCGGGCCCTGGGTGGTCTGGAAGTTCTTGGCCATATCGGGGTAGAAGTAGTGCTTGCGGTAGAACATCGAGTGCTTCTGGATCTCGCAGTTGGTAGCGAGGCCGGCCTTGACGATGCTCTCGATGGCCTTCTTGTTGGGCACGGGCAGGGCGCCGGGCAGGCCCAGGCACACGGGGCAGACGTTGGCGTTGGGCTCGTCGTCGTGCGAGAGACGGCAGTTGCAGAACATCTTCGTCTCGAGCGCGGTGAGCTCGGTGTGGATCTCGAGGCCGATGACGGCCTCCCAGTCCTGGAGTACCTCGGAGAGCTCCTTCACTAGAGCTCACCCCCCTTCCCGGCGAGGCCGGGCGCGACGGCGAGGGCCGGCGCACCGGTGGCGGAATCGGCGAAACCGCACTCGAGCGCGCGGGCGAACGTGAGGAGCTGGCGGTCCTTGAACGCAGGGCCGACGAGCTGGGCAGAGACGGGCAGGTTGGTGTCCGCGCCGAGGCCCAACGGGACCGAGACGCCGCCGTTGCCGCAGATGTTGATGCTAATGGTGTACAGGTCCGAGAGGTACATCTGCGTCGGGTCGCTGATCTCGCCGAACTTGAACGCGGTGCGCGGGGAGGCGGGCATGAGGATCGTGTCGACCTTCTGGTAGGCGCGGCCGTAGTCCTGCGTGATCAGCGTGCGCGCCTTCTGCGCAGCGTAGTAGTACTTGTCGTAGACGCCGGAGCTGAGCAGGTAGGCGCCGAGCATCTGGCGGCGCTTGGCCTCCGGGCCGAAGCCGTGCGCGCGGGAAAGCGAGCTCTGCTCGGTGAGGTTGGAGCAGCCCTTCTCCTGGTAGCCATAGCGGATGCCGTCGAAGCGCGCGAGGTTGGAGAACGCCTCGGCCGGGCCGATGACGTAGTAGGCGGCGATGGCGGCGTCGAGATGCGGCAGGTCGACCTCAACGAGCTCGGCGCCCTGCTCCTCGAGCTTGCGGGCGGCCGCCTCGACGGCGGAGCGCACCTCGGGCGTGAGGCCATCCGCCTCCATAAAGGACGGGATGATGCCCACGCGCTTGCCCTCGATGGGGTCCTCGAGATGCTCCATGAAGTCGACGGGGCAGTCCTGGCTCGTGCAGTCGTAGGGGTCGTGACCACCCGCGACCAGCGCGTTCATGGCAAGCGCGACGTCTGCCACGGTGCGGCCGAAGGGTCCAACCTGGTCGAGCGAGCTGCCGAAGGCGACCACGCCGTAGCGGCTGACCGCCCCGTAGGTCGGCTTCATGCCCACGACGCCGCACAGCGAGGCGGGCTGACGGATGGAGCCGCCGGTGTCGGAGCCGAGCGAGAGCGCGACCTCGCCCGCTGCGACCGCGGCCGCCGAGCCGCCCGAGGAGCCGCCGGGCACGCGCTCGGTGTCCCAGGGGTTGTTCGTGCGGTGGAAGGCCGAGGTCTCGGTCGAGGAGCCGAACGCGAACTCGTCCATGTTCGCCTTGCCCATGGGCAGGCAGCCGGCGTCGAGCATGCGCTGGACGCAGGTGGCGGTGTAGACGCTCTCGTAGTTCTCGAGCATGCGGGAGGCGCAGGTCGTGCGCGTGCCCACGAGGTTCATGTTGTCCTTGACGGCCAGGGGCACGCCGGCGAGCGGCGGCAGGGGCTTGCCGGCTGCGCGGTCGGCGTCCACGCGAGCGGCCGCGCCGAGCGCGAGCTCGGGTGCTACCTGCAGGAACGCCCGGACGTCGCCCTCGCGCGCCTCGATGGCGGCCAGCGACGCCTGCGCAACCTCGGTGGCACTGAAGTCGCCGGCAGCGACGCCTGCGGCGATCTGCGCGGCGGTGAGCTGATCGATGTTCGTAGAGGCCATCACT
>NZ_DAWEMK010000087.1:0-1676 GCF_052362415.1 Paratractidigestivibacter sp.
CCGACGCGATGGAGCGCGCCCGCGGTATCACGATCTTCAGCTCGCAGGCCGAGCTCGAGCACGCCGGCGTGCGCCTCATGCTCGTCGACTCGCCGGGCCACGTCGACTTCAGCGCCGAGGCGGAGCGCACGCTCGCCGCGCTCGACTACGCCCTGCTCGTGGTGGGCGGAAACGACGGCGTCCAGGGCCACACCGAGACCCTGTGGCGCCTGCTCGCGCGCCGCGGCATCCCCACGTTCGTCTTTGTGAACAAGACCGACCTTTTGCCCGATGGCGGCTCCGCCGAGGAGCGCGCCCGGGTCATTGCCCAGCTCCGCGCGCGGCTGTCGGAGGGCTGCGTGCCGGCAGATGACCTCGCGGGCGAGGCGGCGGCCATGACCGACGACGCGGCGCTCGACGAGTACCTTGAGGCGGGCTCGCTCGCGCCCGGGACGATCCGCCGGCTCGTGGCGCAGCGGCGCGCCTTCCCGGTCTTCTTTGGCTCCGCGCTCAAGAACGACGGCGTGGAGGGGTTCCTCGACGGCTTGGCGGAGCTCGTCGAGGAGCGCGAGTGGCCCCGTGAGTTCGCGGCGCGCGTGTACCGCGTGAGCCACGGGCGCAAGGGCGAGCGGATCGCGTGGCTCAAGGTCACCGGCGGCGCGCTTTGCGCCAAGCAGGTCGTGAGCGGCGTCCGTGCCGGCGAGCCATGGTCTCAGAAGGTCGACCAGCTGCGCGTGGCGGTCGGCGCGCGGCTCGAGCCGGTGGGGGAGGTCCGCGCGGGAAGGCTCTGCGCGGTCACGGGGCTCACGCGCGTGCGCCCCGGCGACGGCCTGGGCGCCGAGTCCGACGCGGAGGCCCCGGTGCTCGCGCCCGTGCTCACCTACCGCGTGCTTACCGGCGACGAGGACGCCCACGCCGTGCTCGCGGCCCTGCGCGAGCTCGCTTGCGAGGACCCGATGCTCGGCGTCGCGTGGAGCGAGCGCCTGCAGGAGATCCACCTGCAGCTCATGGGCGCCGTGCAGCTCGAGGTCGTGAGGGGGCTTCTTTCTGACCGCTACGGGCTTTCGGTCGACTTCGGCTCGGCGGGGATCCTCTACAAAGAGACGCTCAGCGCGCCCTCTATGGGCATCGGCCACTTCGAGCCGCTGCGCCACTACGCGGAGGCCCACCTGCTCGTGGAGCCCGGGCCGCGGGGGAGCGGCGTCGTCTTTGGCACGCGCTGCTCGGAAGACGAGCTCGACCGGAACTGGCAGCGGCTCATCCTCGCGAACGCGATGGAGCGCGACCACGTGGGCGTGCTCACGGGCGCGCCGCTGACCGACGTGCGGATCACGCTGTGCGCCGGGCGCGCGCACGCCAAGCACACCGAGGGCGGCGACTTCAGGCAGGCCACCTACCGGGCGGTGCGGCAGGCGCTCATGTGCGCCCGGTCGCGCGGCGAGTGCGTGCTGCTGGAGCCGTGGTACGCCTTCGAGCTGGAGGTTCCCGAGGACAAGCTCGGCCGCGCGATGTCGGACATGACGCGCATGGGCGGGCGCTTCGGCGCGCCGTCGGCGGGGGCGGCGCCGGCTGCTTCGGACGCGGGCGCGGGCGCAGGCGCGTCGGGCGGGATCGCGACGCTCGCGGGCGAGGTCCCGGCCTCGGAGCTGGGCGACTACGCGCTCGAGGTGGCGGCCTACACCGGAGGCCGCGGACGG
>NZ_DAWEMK010000087.1:1686-7503 GCF_052362415.1 Paratractidigestivibacter sp.
ACGGCTCGCCCTGCAGCTCGCGGGCTACGAGCCGTGCCACGACGCCGACCGCGTGATCGAGGAAGCCGCCTACGACCCCGAGGCGGACCTGCCGAACACGCCGGACTCGGTATTCTGCAGCCACGGTGCCGGCTACACCGTCAAGTGGCAAGAAGTCCCCGCGCACGCGCACGTGGCGGACGACCCTTCGCTGCTGCGCCCGTGGCGGCCGGCCGACGCGGCGTTCTTCGGCGGGGCGTGACGGGCTCGCGGCCGTGCCCTTCTTGTTACATCAGCGCGGCGATGGCGCGCGCCATGCGCAGGTCGGTCTGGGCGAAGTGGTTGCCCGGGTTGAGCTCGAAGGTCGCCTGCGCGCCGCGCTCGCTCAGGAGCGCGGTCGTCGCCTCGGTCGCGCGGCGGACCTCCCGCATAAGGCGGTTCGGCGTCTTGTGCTCCTTGCTTCCCAGCGAGAGGCTCACCCGATCCGGCACGCGCGCAAGCTCGTGACCTGCGGCGTATTCGAGCCAGCCCTCGTACCACAGCGACCCGGATGCGCTCGCCGCGCGTAAGAACACGTCCGTCTGCCACAGCGACCACAGCGCAAAGAGGCCCGCGAGCGAATACCCGGCGATGCCGCGCCACGCAGGCGCGATGTCGGCCTGTGCGAGCTCGGCCTCCGCCGCGGGCACGATCGAGCCGGTGAGCTTTTGCAGGTAGTCGCCCGCGCCGCCCGTGTACGCGGGCTCGTTGCGGGTCGCCGGCTCGGCGGGCCAGGGCGTCATGTCGCGTTCCCAGTCGATGCCGCCCACCGTCACGAGCGCAAGCGGCCCGCACCCGAGCTCGGCCAGGCGTGCCCATGCCTCGGCGCCGTCGCCCTGGTAGACGTTGAGATAGACCACGGGCAGCTCGCCCGTCGCGCCCTCGGGGGCGCGGACGCAGACGCGCTTCTTGCCGGCGCCCTCGTCGGAGACCTCGCCGGCGTCCTCGCCGACGAAAAAGAACTTCTCCATGCCTGACCTGCCCTTCTTTGCGCGGTTTGCGCCTCTACGCGAGATGTGCGGAGGGGCAGATGTCCTCGAGCACGCAGCCCTCGCACTTGGGCGAGCGCGCCGTGCAGGTGTCTCGCCCGTGGCGGATCCACTGGTGGTTGACGTCGTGCCAGTACTCGCGCGGGAGGATGCCCAGCAGGTCCTGCTCGGTCTTGAGCGGCTCGGACGCGTGGGTCTTCGGGCTGAGCGCGAGGCGGTGAGCGATGCGGTTGACGTGCGTGTCCACCGCGATGCCCTCTACGATGCCGAAGCTCACGTTAAGGACGATGTTGGCGGTCTTGCGCCCGACGCCCGGCAGGCTCGTGAGCTCGCGCATTGTGTGTGGCACCTCTCCCGCGAAGTCCGTGACGATGGTTTGCGCGCACTCGACGCAGTGGCGCGCCTTTGTCTTGTAGAAGCCGAGGCTGTGGATGACCTCGGCGACCTCGGCAGGGGAGGCGGCGGCGAGGTCCGCGGGCGTGGGCCAGCGGCGGAAGAGCTCGGGCGTCACGCGGTTGACCTGCGCGTCGGTGGTCTGGGCCGACAGCAGTACCGAGATCACCAGGTGGAACGGGCTCTCGTGGTCGAGGAAGCACTCGACGGGGCCGTACTTTTGGTCCAGGCGCCGGCACACCTCGACGGCGCGCGCGGACTTCGCGGCCTTGGTCTCGCGTGGCATGGCGCTCTCCCTTCCCTCGGAGCGAAGGCGGCGGGAAGGGCGCCTGCCCCCCCGTCGGCCTCAACGGCGAATCGTTGCAGATAGCAGCAATGATATACTCGACGGCACCGATGACCCATCGAAAGGAACCCCATGATCCGTGAACTCGTCTGCGACGACGCGATTCTGACCACCCCCTGCGCCCCCGCGACCGCTGAGGACGCCGAGCTCGCCCAGGACCTCATCGACACCATGAACGCGCACGAGGACGCCGTGTGCCTCGCCGCCAACCAGATCGGCGTCGCGAAGGCCGTCGTCGTTTACAAGGGCGAGGACGAGGCCGACCACGTGCTCTACAACCCGAAGATGCTCATGGGCCTCGGCCCCCAGAAGCTCGTCGAGAGCTGCATGACGCACGCCGGCGAGAGCCACGTGACCCGCTTCGTCAAAATCAAGGTCGCCTACCAGGAGCTCGTCGACGGCAAGCTCGTCGCGCGAAAGAAGGAGTTCCTCGGGTGGGAGGCCCAGATGGTCCAGCACATGATCGACCACTGCAAGGGCAAGCTGGTCTAGGCGAGCGGAGGTGGCCTTGCGGGCGGGAGTCCTTCTTGCCCGCGCTTCGCTTCGTGCGCTCGGCCGTTCAGCATCCTTCATTCATCGAGATTCGCGCACAGCGCGCGTCGCCTGGGCTGTCTCGGCGGTGCGTTTTTTGTGCGGCGCCGCGGGCAGACGCGGCCGCGGCGGGTACAAGCCCATAGGAAGGCGCGCGAGCCGATTCGCCGAACGCAAGGAGGCAAAGATGTGCACAGCCGTTCGATTCACCAGTGCTGAAGGCCAGATGTTCCTCGGCCGCAACCTCGATTGGGGCTGCGGCTACGGCGAGAAGCCCCGGGTCGTGCCCGCTGGGTTTCCCGTGGGCTACCGCTTCATGGACGACGCCCCGGCGGCGCACGCGGCT
This sequence comes from Paratractidigestivibacter sp., assembly GCF_052362415.1. Lineage (NCBI taxonomy): Bacteria > Bacillati > Actinomycetota > Coriobacteriia > Coriobacteriales > Atopobiaceae > Paratractidigestivibacter > Paratractidigestivibacter sp. The sequence goes on from NZ_DAWEMK010000087.1 coordinate 4,310, forward strand.
GTCGGCATGTGCGTCGACGTGAACAACTATCCGATGTTCTTCGACTGCGGCAACGACGCCGGCCTCGCCGTGGCGGGTCTCAACTTCCCCGGCTTCGCCGCCTACGCCGACGCCCCGGTCGACGGAAAGAAGAATGTCTGCGCCTACGAGTTCCCGCTCTGGGTCGCGGCGAGCTTCTCGAGCGTCGAGGAGGTTCGGGCCGCGCTCGAAGGCGCCGTCATCGTGGGCGTGCCCGCGGGCGAGGGACTGGGCGTCTCTTATTTGCATTGGATCATCGGCGACGCGGAGCGAAGCATCGTCGTCGAGAGCCGCGCCGACGGCCTGCACGTGATGGACGATTCCGTCGACGTGCTCGCGAACCAGCCCTCGCTCGAGTGGCACCTCGAGAACCTGCGAAGCTATGTCACGGTGACGAACGACTTCGCGCAGCCCGCGCGCTGGCGCGGAGCCGACCTCGCCCCCTACGGCGCGGGCGCGGGCATGCGCGGCATCCCGGGCGACTCTTACTCGCCCTCTCGCTTCGTCAAGGCGGCCTACCTCAACGCAAGCTACCCGCAGAAGTCCGGCGAGAAGGACAACGTCATCCGCATGTTCCGCACGCTCGAGGGCGTGGCGATGGTCGAGGGCGCGGCGCGCCTGGCGGGCGGCGACTTCGAGTACACGCTCTATACCAGCTGTTTTGCCGCGGGGAGCGGGCGCTACTATTGGTCGACCTACGATGACCCGGCGATCCGCTACGTGGGCCTCGCCGACGCGGCCGGAGCCCCGGTCGACCGGCTCGTGACTCCGGAGCCGCGCCTACGTTAGCGCGCTTTCTGCGAGCGTCCGTTTGGGCGGCATCGTGTGCCCGCTCGCGCCGCCGTTCGGCTGGAGCGGCCCGCACATGACGCCCGGGCGGCGCTCGCTTTCATCGAGATTGCGCATCTCTACAAAATGGCGCCCTTATCGGCGATTTTTGTAAAGATACGCAATCTCGGCGGTGTGGAAAGACGGGCCGGCGCGAGGACGCCCGAATCGCGCCCGAGAAGCGCCCTTCTTGCCCGAGATGCCCGCCTTCGTGCCGAGACGCTCGGTTCCCGGGCCGGAGCGTTCGGTTCTCGTGTCCGAGACGCCCTCACTGTGCCCCTTCGCGGCGTCCGCCCTTCTTGTCCGAGGCGCCCCCCGTACGTCTACATGCCCGCGAAGCCGGTCTGGCGCAGCGCCTCGTAGAGGACGACCGCCGCGGCGTTGGAGAGGTTGAGCGCGCTGATGCGGTAATCGTCGGGGTCGATGAAGTTGCCGCAGATGTCCTGGCGCAGCGCCGCGTGGTCCGAGGGCTTGCCGGCGGCCTCGGACCACGCCTCCGCGTCCTTGATCGTGGCGGCGTCCGGCAGCATCGGGATCCGCTCGCAGCGCTCGGGCGCCGTCGCGAGGAGCTCCTCGGGGATGCCCGTGGACTCCTTGCCGAACACGAGGAAGTCGCCGTTGGCGTAGCGGGCCTCGGCGTAGGTGCGGCGGGCTTTCTTTGTGAGGTAGTGGAGCCGCGCGTCGTCGACAGCAAGCCTGTTCACCTGCAAGAACTCCGCCCAATCGCGGTACGTGCGCACATCGAGGCTCCTCCAGTACCCGAGGCCCGCGCGATGCAGCATCCGGTCGTCCAGCGAGAAGCCCAAGGGCCCGACCAGGTGCAGTACGGAGCCCGTGACCACGCAGGTCCGGCCGATGTTGCCCGTGTTCGCGGGGATCTCGGGCTCGTAGAGGACGACGTTGAGCATGCGGTGATTTCCTTGTTTCTTCCGGTGGGCTGCGATGCGCAGAGAATCGTAGCGCAACGCGCGGCTAAACTGGGGAACGTTGTGCAAGGCCGCTCGCCGCGGCGATGGGGCAAAGGCGCGCTGGCATGGACGCTGGCCGTCGGCCATCGGTCGCCGGTCGATGACCCCGCCGTTGGCGGACGTCCGGCCCATTGCGACCGGGGAAAGAAAGGGGCACCCGCGTGATCAAGCTGTTCGCCGCCGACCTGGACGGAACGCTGCTCAACGCGCTGCACCAGACCGACCCCGTTATCCTGCGCTCGCTCAGGCGCCTGCGTGCCGCTGGAGCGCACTTCTCGGTGGCGACGGGGCGCACGCTGCGGAGCAACCGCACCCTCGGGTTCGAGGGAAACGTCGGCGTGGTCTGTTGCAACGGCTCCATAGTGCTCGACGAAAAAGGACACGTCGCCCGAACGGCCCCGCTGCCGGAGGGCTTCGCCGGAGAGCTCGCGGCTGCCTTCCCCAAGGCCGCCATCGACTTCATCACCGCCGAGCATACTTACCACCTCTGCTCCGAGGCGCAGCACGCCGCCGCGTACGCGGGCATGCCTCTGTGGCGCAAGGTCGTCATGCGCGGCATGAGCATGACGGGCGGCCCGGAGCACGTCTATGACTGCGACCCCGCGCAGATCGCCGGTCTCGAGGTCTGCAAGATCAACGCCCACATCGACGGCATGCCCGAGGCCCCCGAGGTCGCCTCCTTCATCGCCGAGCATCCCGAGGTGGTCAACGCGCCTTTCAACCCCTCGATGTTCGAGGTCACCCGCGCCGGCGTGAACAAGGGCGAGGCCGTGGCATGGCTCGCTGGCTACCTGGGCATTCGCGAGGACGAGGTCGCGGTCTACGGAGACGGCGGCAACGACATCCAGATGCTCGAGCGCTTCGCGGGCTACGGGCACGCCTACGCGACGAGCAACGGGTCCGACGCCGCCAAGCACGCTGCCGGCAACGTCATCGGCTCGTGCGCGACCTGGGCGGTCTCGAGGCACATGCTCGTCACGCTGCGCGCGCAGTAGGGACGGGCTGCGGCGCTCGTCGAGGGGCGAGACGGGGCATCGATGGCCGGCTTGGCAGTTGTTGTGGACCTGTCAGAGACCATCGCAGGTCGGTGCAGCGGTCGCCGGGGGCTGCCGGTATGGTGGAACGGACCGCCGCGGGCCGGTGCGGCAGTCGCCTGGGTCCCGTCGGTGGCCATCGTGCAATGCTGGGGCAGTCCGGGGCACTTCTTGCCGGCTTAGGGTACTTCCGGAGAAGTACCCTAACTTCTTCGTTTTCGATAAAACCGCAGGTAGCGATTGTTCAGGTGCCATTTTTGGGCACTTAGGGTACTTCTAGAGAAGTACCCTAAGTTTTCTCCGCCCGATGTAGCCCGCCGTGCGCCGCCCGACGCACCCCGTCGCA
>NZ_DAWEMK010000087.1:7600-7881 GCF_052362415.1 Paratractidigestivibacter sp.
CCGCGGATTCGTCGAGAAGTTCAATTTTGTTGTGATATAGTGCCCCTAAGTTCAAAATCCAAAATTGAACTTGCAAGCCAGTGACGAAGCAAAATTGAACTTTGGAGCCTGACCGATGACGAGAAGCGCCTTCCAGAACCGCTTGAACGCCGCCATGGTGCGCGCGGGCCTCAAGCAGGCCGACCTCGTGCGCATGGCTGCCGAACGCGGCCAGAAGCTCGGTAAATCACAGGTCAGCCAGTACGTGAGCGGGAAGGTCTCGCCTCGGCGCGACGTGCTTG
>NZ_DAWEMK010000088.1:0-738 GCF_052362415.1 Paratractidigestivibacter sp.
CTCGCCCATCCGCCGCGGCGTCTGGGCGGCGCTCATCGCCCTGTGCCTCGCCAACCTCGCGGCACACCTCTTTGCGCAGCAGTTCCTGCCCGACACCGTCCCCATGCACTGGGGCGTTAGCGGCGCCGCGGACGGCTGGGCTCCAAAGCCCGAGATCGTCATCCTCGCCGCGCTGCCGGCAGCGCTTCTTGCCCTGTTCTGGTTCGTGCCGCGCATCGATCCCAAAGGCCAGGCCTACGAGCGCATGGGCGGGGTCTGGCCCGCCTTCGTCGTCGGGTTCACCCTGTTCATGTGCGTGATGACGTGGATGCCCGAGGCCACGGTCTTCGGCTGGATTCCCGCCGCGGGGGTCGGCTCGGTGGGGACCGTCGTCTGCTGCCTGATCGGCGTCCTCTTCATCGGACTCGGCAACTACCTGCCGCGCGTCAAGCAGAACTACACCTTCGGCGTAAAGACGCCCTGGGCGCTCGACGACCCGGACAACTGGCGCCGTACCCAGCGGTTCGGCGGCGTCTGCTTCGTCGCCATGGGACTCGTGCTCGTGGCGCTCGGCTTCCTCGGCCCGGCACTTACGAGGGAGGCCGCCGTCGCGGTCCTCCTCGCCGTCGTCCTTTTGCCCTGCGTCGCGATGTACGTCTACAGCTACCTGCTCTGGCGCCGCCGCGCCGCGCGGTAGCTCGGCAATCGGCGGCCCGCCCCGCGAAACAACGTGGTTTCTCAGTTAATTGAAGGTTACCC
>NZ_DAWEMK010000088.1:748-4882 GCF_052362415.1 Paratractidigestivibacter sp.
TACCCCCGCCCGTGGCGCCCTCGGCGGTCCCCGCGATGGCGTATCCTTCCGAACGTGCGCGTAACTTTCTCGCATTAGGTTGCAAGGGGGAGGGGAATGGGTCCCCTCCGGTTGCGCGGCACGGAAGGGGTCTCACACCAAACCGGAAGGAACCGACATGACTGACCTTTCTCGCCGTAATTTCCTCAAGCTATCCGGCCTCTCGACGCTGACCGTCGCGGGCGCCACGTTCCTCACCGGCTGCGGCCCCGCCGCACAGAGCTCCGACGCCAAGTCGGACGCCAAGGCCGATTCCTCCGCCTCCGGCTCCAAGGACGCCGGCAAGCTCGGCGACGGCAAGACCCTGCGCGTCGGCATGGAGGCCGCCTACGCCCCCTACAACTGGCAGGAGTCCAAGGAGTCCGACACCACCATCCCCATCGAGAACGTCTCGGGCGCCTACGCCGACGGCTACGATGTCCAGATCGCAAAGAAGATCGCCGAGGCCCTCGGCATGGAGGCCGTTGCGGTAAAGATGGAGTTCGGCGCCCTCGTCGACGCCCTGTCCAACGGCCAGATCGACATCATCTGCGCCGGCATGTCCGTGACGCCCGAGCGCGCCCAGTCCGCCGACTTCACCGACTCCTACATCGACGACGAGGTCGTCATCGTGGTCAAGAAGGACTCCAAGTACGCCGGCGCCTCGAAGCTCTCCGACTTCACTGGCGCCACCGTCCTCGGCCAGAAGGACACCTTCTACGACGACCTGATCGACGAGATCCCCCAGGTCAACCACCTGACCCCGGTCGCCACCGTGCCGCTGGTCGTCGACGGCATCGAGAACGGCACCTGCGACGCCATCACCTTCTCGTCGATGTCCCTGCCCAAGCTCCTCAACAGCTACCCCGACCTCATGAAGGTCGAGCTCGAGGACGGCCAGGGCTTCTCGGACCCCTCCAACCCGGACAACGCGGCCATCGCCAAGGGCCAGGACGCCATGCTCGCCAAGCTCAACGAGATCATCGGCGGCATCTCGCAGGAGGATCGCCTCAACATCTGGCAGGACTGCATGGACCGTCAGCCGGAGTAGGCTCACAATCAAATCAGCGTTTCTCGGGGCAGGGAGCACATCCCTGCCCTTTCGGCAATTCGGACTAAGGAACTAAGGATTCATATGGCATCTGCACCCGCCCGCTTGGCGAAGTTCGTGAAGGAGGACCACCGGTACGTGCTCCTGGGCACGTCGGCCGTCGCCTTCGTCGGCATGCTGCTCTCGAGCTCGCCCCGTCCCGCGATGAGCTTCCTGGCTAACGCCTTCACGGTCGAGCTCGTCATGTATTACCTGCTTGTGGCCTGGCTCGTGGTCTCGGCCGTGGGGCTCGTCCTCAAGCTCACCCACTGGAAGACCTACGCGCAGGAGTCCCCGCTCGCCAAGCCCGCCGCCGCGACCGCGCTGCGCGTCGCGAGCTACGTGGTCTGGGCCTGCACGGTGATCCTCTTCGTCGACCGCGCCGTCATGGGCTTCGCCTCCGCTTGGGCCGCCGCAGCCGCGGCGACCTCGATGCCGGACGACATGCTCACCCAGATCCTCTATATGTTCCAGCAGGGCAAGGACACCTACCTCACGGGCGCCCTCACCACCATCGAGCTGGCCGTCTTCGGCACGATCATCGCGTTTTTCCTGGCGCTTCTCCTCGCCGCCGTCCGCATTCTCGAGATCGACCGCTCCGACAACGACGCCATCCGCTTCCTCAAGAAGGTCGGCGTCGGTTTCGCGAAGGTCTACTCCACCGTGGTCCGCGGCACCCCGATGCTCGTCCAGGGCGTCATCGTCTACTACCTGGGCTTCAACATCGTGAGCGGCTTCGGCCTCTCGATCACCGAGGTCAACGCACTTTGGACGCGCTTCATCGCCGGCCTCGTGGTCATCTCGCTCAACTCGACCGCCTACATGATGGAGGTCCTGCGCGGCGGCATCGAGTCCGTCGACAAGGGCCAGATGGAGGCCGCGCGCTCGCTCGGTCTCTCGCAGTGGCAGGCCATGCTCAAGGTCGTTTTCCCGCAGGGCATCAAGTACGCGATCCCCGGCCTTTCCAACGAGCTCGTCATCAACATCAAGGATTCGTCGGTTCTCTCGGTCATCGGCGTGTTTGACCTTGCGTTCGCCGCGAGCACCGTTGCCGGCATCTACTACAAGCAGCTCAACGCCTACCTCGTCATCGCCGTGTTCTACCTGATCATGACGGCGTTCGCGTCGTGGCTTCTGGGCAAGCTCGCGGCCCGCCTCGACGTCAAGGCCGAGCCCGTGGGCAGCACGTCCGACGCGCCCGTTGCAAAGAAGGCGGAGGCATAACCATGGCTAACGAGAAGTACGCGAAGATCGCCGCGGCCGTCGCGGGCCAGTCCTACGAGGCTCCCGCCGAGGCCGCGCCCGTGGCCGGTGCCGCTGGCACCGCCGCAACCGCTGCCGCGACCGCCGGCGCCGAGCCCGTCATCCGCGTCGAGGGCCTGCGCAAGTCCTTCGGCGACCTCGAGGTCCTGCGCAACATCGACCTTTCGGTCATGCCCGGCCAGGTCGTGACCATCATCGGCGCCTCGGGCTCCGGCAAGTCGACCCTGCTGCGCTGCCTGAACCTGCTCGAGACCCCCGACGCCGGCCACGTGTGGTTCCGCGGCGCCGACCTCGCCGCCGACCACGTCGACGTGAACAAGCTGCGCGAGAAGATCGGCATGGTTTTCCAGGGCTTCAACCTGTTCAACAACATGAACGTCCTGGACAACTGCACCCTCGCGCCCGTCACGCTCAAAAAGATGTCCAAGGCGGAGGCCGAGGACGTCGCCCGCAAGCACCTCGCCGAGGTCGGCCTCTCCGACTTCGTGACGGCCGACGTCACGCGCCTCTCGGGCGGCCAGAAGCAGCGCGTCGCCATCGCGCGCGCCCTGTGCATGCAGCCTGACCTCATGCTCTTCGACGAGCCGACCTCCGCGCTCGACCCCGAGATCTCCGGCGAGGTCCTGAACGTCATGCGCGACCTCGCGTCCGACGGCATGACGATGGTCGTCGTCACCCACGAGATGGAGTTCGCGAAGAACGTCTCCGACGAGCTCGTCTTCATGGACAAGGGCGTCATCGCCGAGAAGGGCGACCCGCACAAGATGTTCTCCAACCCCGAGCATCCCCGCACCCGCGAGTTCCTCGCCCGCTACCTCGACTAATGACGAAAAGGGACAGTCCCTTTTCGTCATTTCAGTTCCCTTGATAGCCGGTGCCCGTCGCCGGGTATATTCCTCCTCACCTATATCGACGGGGTGGGGAGGCGTTTTTTATGCCGAGAATTGCGCGCACGAAAGCCGAGTCGGGGTTCTACCACGTGATCGCCAAGGGCAGCGGCGGTCAGAACTTGTTCGAATGCGATGAGGACTACCTCGCGTTCTTGTCATACCTGTCGAAGAACTGCGAGAAGCTCAGCGCGCTCGTTCGCGCATATTGCCTCATGACCAACCACGTCCATCTGCTGCTGGAAGACCACGACGATCGCCTGAGCGAGGTCATGAAGGCGACCATCACGAGCTATGCCCTGCGCTTCAATAGCCGTGCTGGCCACATCGGGCATGTCTTCCAGCAGCGCTTTAAGAGCCAGCCTATCGAGGATGAGGGCTATCTGCTCCAGGCGGTCCGCTACATCCACAACAACCCCGCGAAGGCCGGGGTTTGCCCTGCGAGCGAGTATCGTTGGAGCAGCTTCCATGAGTACGCGTCCGGCGTCTCCGCGGTCGCGGACACCTCGCTCATCCTCGACATGTGCGGCGGCGTCGACGGGTTTCTTGACTTCAGCGCTGTCGCGGAGGACGGCGGCTACCGGTTCGCCCAGCGTTCGCGCATCTCTGAGGCGCAGGCGCGCGAGGTCGCGGGGCAGATCCTTGGGAAAATTGCCCCGGCAGACGTCAAAACCCTGGGGCGGGAGAGCCGCGATGCGCTACTCTTTGACCTAAAAGACGCCGGTCTTTCGGCCAGGCAGATCAGCCGCCTGACCGGAATCGGCCAAAACACAATCGCCCGGGCCCGATGACGAAAAGGGACAGTCCCTTTTCGTCATCCCGCCCAAAATGACGAAAAGGGACTGTCCCTTTTCGTCATCGAGGAGGTAAGAGATG
>NZ_DAWEMK010000088.1:4892-7772 GCF_052362415.1 Paratractidigestivibacter sp.
AGCTGTGCCTTACCGCCTACACCTGCGAGGACCTTTTTTGGCAAGACAACCTCCTCGCCGCCGCCGAGCAGGGCCTCGCGGACTTCGCGCAGGCGACCGCCGACCTCAACGCGCTGCTGCTCGTGGGCCTGCCCGTCCGCGTGAACGCCAAGCTCTACAACTGCGCGGCCGCCGTGGCCTCGGGTACGGTCCTCGGCATCGTCCCCAAGCGCTACCTGCCCATCTACAACGAGTTCTACGAAGGGCGCCACTTCGTCAGCGGGACCACGGACGTCGTGCCCATCGACATCGCGGGCGCCCTCGACGTGCCCTTCGGCACCTCTCAGCTCTTCACCTGCGAAGAAGTGCCCGAGCTCTCCGTCGCCGTCGAGCTCTGCGAGGATCTCTGGGTCCCCGAGCCGCCCTCGATCGCCCATGCGAAGGCGGGCGCGACCGTCATCGCGAACCTCTCGGCGAGCAACGCCGTCGTCGGAAAGGCCGACTACCGCCGCAGCCTCGTGTCCGGCCAGTCCGCCCGCCTGATCTGCGGGTATATCTACGCGAGCGCGGGCGCCGGCGAGTCGACGCAGGACGTCGTGTTCTCCGGCCACGACCTCATAGCCGAGAACGGCCGCGTGCTCGCGGAGGCCAAGCCCTTCGGCGACGGCCGCGCCGTCACGGAGCTCGACGTGCGCCTGCTCGCCGCCGAGCGCCGCCGCATGTCGACATTTGATGTCGTCGCGAGCCCCGTCCAGCGCGCCTACCACGTCTCGCGCTTCTCGCTCGCTGAGCAAGAGACGCGCCTCACGCGCTACGTCGACCCCCAGCCCTTCGTTCCCTCCGATGCCGCCCGCCGCGCCGAGCGCTGCGAGGACGTTTTCAACATCCAGGCGCACGGCCTGGCCAAGCGTCTGCAGCACACCCACGCGACCCACGCTGTCATCGGGATCTCCGGCGGGCTCGACTCGACGCTCGCGCTCCTCGTGACCGCGCGCGCCTTCGATTTGCTGGGCATCGACCGCTCGGGCATCATCAGCGTGACCATGCCGGGCTTCGGCACGACCGATCGCACCCACGACAACGCTACGAAGCTCACCGAGTCGCTCGGCGCCGACCTGCGCGAGGTCAACATCGGTGACGCCGTGCGCCTGCATTTCTCCGACATCGGCCACGACGAGTCCGTCCACGACGTGACCTACGAGAACTCCCAGGCCCGCGAGCGCACCCAGATCCTCATGGACATCGCCAACCAGGAGGGCGGCATGGTCATCGGCACGGGCGACCTCAGTGAGCTCGCGCTCGGCTGGGCCACCTACAACGGCGACCACATGAGCATGTACGCCGTCAACGCCAGCGTGCCCAAGACCCTCGTTCGCCACCTCGTCCGCTACGTGGCCGACACCTGCGGAAACCCCGAGGAGTCCGAGGTTCTCTACGACGTGCTCGACACGCCCGTCTCGCCCGAGCTGCTGCCCGCCACCGGCGACGGAAAGATCAGCCAGAAGACCGAGGACCTCGTCGGCCCCTACGAGCTGCACGACTTCTTCCTGTACGAGGTTCTGCGCCGCGGGACCTCCCCGCGCAAGGTCTACCGCCTCGCGCGCTACGCCCTGGGCAAGAAGTACGACGACGCGACCATCCTCAAGTGGCTGCGCGTCTTCTACCGCCGCTACTTCGCCCAGCAGTTCAAGCGCAGCTGCCTGCCCGACGGCCCCAAGGTCGGCTCGGCGGCCGTCAGTCCCCGTGGCGACCTGCGCATGCCCTCCGACGCCTGCGTCGCCCTCTGGCAGTCCGAGCTCGACGTGCTCGACTAGCGGCTGGCGGCCGGCAGCCTGCGGCGGCCGGCCCATCGGCTGCGCGTCAAACCCGCCACATCGGTAACCAAGCGCTCCGCGGCCCCGCCGCGGGGCGTTTTTTCTCGCTGCAACCGCCCAACCCGCGCCCCACAACCTCGGGTTTCTTCCCAGCAGTCACATAATCTAAGTGCCGCCTGTGAGATTTTTTGAATTCAGGTGGTATAACCCCCGCCCTCTGGGTATTATTCACAGCGTTGGACAAAGCGCCCGGCCCGAAGCGGCGCGCGGGCGCACTCAAAAGGAGGAAACACCATGACTCTGAAGCCTCTCGGCGATCGCGTTCTCGTCAAGCCCGCCCCCAAGGAGGAGAAGACCGCTACCGGCCTCTACATCTCCAGCGGCGCGCAGGAGAAGCCCCAGCGCGGCGAGGTCGTCGCCGTGGGCGCCGGCAAGCTCAACGACAAGGGCGAGCGCATCGCCATCGACGTCAAGGTCGGCGACCAGGTCTACTACGGCAAGTTCGGCGGCAACGAGGTCAAGGTCGACGGCGAGGACTTCCTGCGGACGACATCTACGCCGTCATCGAGGACTAGCTCCGAGCAAGCGCCCCGGCGCTTCTTACCACATCAATTACGAAATGATAAAAAGGGACTGTCCCTTTTCGTCATCGGAAAGGACTAACAATGGCTAAGGACATTTACTTCGGCACCGACGCCCGCGCCAAGCTCGCCAAGGGCGTGAACACCCTCGCCGACGCCGTCACCACCACCATGGGCCCCAAGGGCCGCTACGTCGCGCTCCAGCGCAGCTACGGCGCGCCGACCATCACCAACGACGGCGTCTCGGTCGCCAAGGAGATCGAGCTCAAGGACCCCGTCGAGAACATGGGCGCCCAGCTCGTCAAGGAGGTCGCCACCAAGACCAACGACACCGTGGGTGACGGCACCACCACCGCGACCCTGCTCGCCCAGGTCATCGTGAACGAGGGCCTGCGCAACGTCGCCGCCGGCGCCAACCCGATCGCCATCCGCCGCGGCGTCGACAAGGCCGTCGACGCGGTCGTCGCCGAGATGAAGAAGTCCGCGCAGCAGGTCTCCACCAAGGA
>NZ_DAWEMK010000089.1:0-979 GCF_052362415.1 Paratractidigestivibacter sp.
ACGAGGTAAGAACCGACGGTAAAGCCAACGCCCTCACGGCGTCGGGACATCAGAGTACTCTCGAGCCTTCCACACCTCAGTCGGCGAGCTCCGACGGGAACGCCTGACCGACTTCCTGATGGAATACTACGAGGCAGCCGAGGAGGCCAAGCGGCAACGCGACAAGGCCGCCTCAATGCCCCGGAATAACTTCAGGAAATACAGAAGGAGGTGACACTGATGGCAGGCAAAAACAAGATCATGCAGGCCGTCGTCAGCTTCGCCGGCACCATCGACCCCTCCCTCGGGAAGGCGATGGACAACGTCGCGGGACACCTCGACAAAGTAAACTGGAAGGCCGTTGCCGTCGGTGCTGCCGTGGGCGGCATCGCTGTGGCGACGGGCAAGGCGGTCGTCGAGGCCGGGAAGTATCTGGCAGAGCTGGGCGACGACTACAACAAAGCCATGAACCAGCTCTCCGCATCTACCGGCGCCACCGGCGACGAGCTGGACGCGCTGGGCGAGAGTGTAAAAAACATCTACGCGCAGAACCTCGGCGAGGACTTCAACGACGTGGCCGAAGGGCTGGCCGCTACGCAGAAAGCGAGCGATCTGGCAGGCGAAGCACTGGAGCAGGCCACCGCGGCCGGCTTCGTGCTGCGTGACACCTTCGACTACGACATCAGTGAAAGCGCCAGAGCCGCCTCGGCTCTGATGAAAAACTTCAACATCAGCGCCGAAGAAGCCTACGGCCTAATTGCCACCGGCGCACAGAACGGCGCAGACAAAAACGGCGACCTGCTCGACACCCTGAACGAATACTCGGCGCAGTTTGCGGCCCTCGGCCTGAGCGCCGACCAGTTCATGGGCTCCCTCGTGGAAGGCGCTGACGCCGGCCTGTTCAGCATCGACAAAGTGGCCGACGCCGTCAAGGAGTTCAACATCAGAGCGAAAGACGGCAGCGACAGCAGCGCCGAAGCCTTCAAGGGCCTCGGCCTCA
>NZ_DAWEMK010000089.1:989-3812 GCF_052362415.1 Paratractidigestivibacter sp.
CTCAACTCCGACAAAATGTTCGCGGCCTTTGCAGCCGGCGGCGAGACCGCGCAGGCTGCATTTTTCGACACCGTCGAGGCTCTGAACAAGCTCGAGGATCCTCTCAAGCGCAACGAGATCGGCGTCGCACTGTTTGGCTCACAGTTCGAGGATCTGGAGGCGGGCATCCTGCCCGTGCTCGGAGACATCGAGACCGCAGCCTATGACGGCGCCGCCGCACTCCAGCAGATCAACGACGTCAAGTACAACGACCTCGGCTCTGCCTTCGAGGCGGTCAAGAGGTCGGCCGAAGTGGCTCTGCTGCCTATGGCGTCGATGATCGCCAACACGCTGACATCGCTGGCCCCGATCCTGACCGACACCTTCGAGGAAATCAGCCCGGTCATCACCGACACGCTCAACGCTTGTATGCCGTTTGTGCAGGACTTCCTCGTCGGCATGGGCGACACCCTGAAGGAGGTCATGCCGATGGTCACGGAGCTGGCTGCGGGCATCCTGCCACTACTGGCTCAGCTCGTGGGCTCGTTCCTGCCGCCTCTGCTCGACCTCGCACAGCAGCTACTCCCGCCGCTCATGCAGATCGTTCAGGCTATTCTACCACCGATCGCCAGCATCCTTGCCACCGTGCTCCCGATGCTGACGCAGATCATCTCGACTGTGCTGCCTGTGCTGGCGAACCTGATCGCCGCGCTGCTGCCGGTCATCACCCCGCTGCTGGAGGTGGCCCTGCAAATCGTCAACAGCGTCATCATGCCGCTGCTGCCTCCGCTGATGCAACTGATCGAGGCTCTGCTGCCCCCGGTCGTGAGCCTGCTCAATGCGATCATGCCGCTCCTCTCGCCCCTGCTGGCTATTCTGGAGCCCATCGCAAACGTGCTCGGCACGATCGTTGGCTGGGTATCGAAGATTGTCAGCTTCGGCTCCGGCGTCATCAGCAAGATCGCGGGCCTGTTTGGAGGTGGAGGCGGCGGCAGCGCCGACGTCTCCGGCTATGCGACCGGCGGCTTCACGAGTGGCCCGTCCATCGCGGGCGAGGATCCGCGCTATCCGACCGAGGCGGTCATCAGCTTCAACCCTGCGTACCGCTCGCAAAACCTGTCCTACTGGGCCGAGGCTGGCCGGATGCTGGGCGCATCCAGCGAGGCCGACTACGAGCCCATCAGCAGCGGATCGGGCACGGCTGTGGTCTATGACCTGAGCGGCCTGTCCTTCTCACCTCAGATCAAGGTCGAGGGCGACACCGACGAGGACGCCCTGATCCGAAAGCTCCGCGACCTCGAGCCGGAGTTCATCGACTTCATCCTCGAGGCACTCAGCAGAAGGGAGGGCGGCACCTATGTCACAGCAGACAGTCGGCTTTATTGATTATGTGGCGCAGGGCGGCGACACCTTCGACAGCATCGCGCTCGTCGCCTATAACGAGGAGCGCATGGCAAGCACCATCATCGAGGCCAACCCCGACCTCAGCGACGTGCTGATCTTCGAGGGCGGCGAGGCTGTGCGGATCCCGATCGTCGAGACCGTGGAGACGCCGGAGACCCTGCCGCCGTGGAGGAGGTGACGCCGTGAAGATCCTATACGAAGGCGTCGACATCTACCCGGACATCAGCGTCCACCGCTGCTATCACGATATGTACGCCGAAAAGCAGAGCGACGAGCTGCTTCTCAAACTCAACGACACCCGCGAGCTGTGGGACTCGTGGAACCCCAAGAAGGGCGACACCATCGCCATCGAGGACGGCGCTGCCAAGACGGGCAAAATGTTCGTCGAGAGCGTCGTCCCCGAGTCCGGCATCATCACCCTGCGGGCCTATTCCGTCCCGCAGTCTGCGAAGGATAAGCGGAGCAAGTCGTGGGAAAAGGTCAAGTTTCTGCAACTGGCCCAAGAGATCGCCGGCCGCCACGGCCTGACACTCGAGACCTACGGGATCACAGACCAGACCTACGACTACGTCGAGCAGAACAACCTCGCAGACTTCGCATTTTTTCAAAACCGCTGCACCCTCGAGGGCGCGGCGTTTCTGGTGTATGACGGCAAGCTGGTCGTCTACGACGAGGCATACATGGAAAGCCAGCAGCCCGTCGACACCATCACCATCACCCCGGCCAATGACTTCGAGTACCGCGACGAGGGCACCAACGCCTACGGCTCGGCCGAAGCAGTCAACGGCGGCCTGATCGGCACCTTCACAGCCCCGAGCGGCGGCGACAAGGTACTGCGCCGGATCCTGCCCTTCCGCATGACCGACCAGAGCGAGGCCGACCGCTTCGCCAAGGGCCTGCTCCGGGACGCCAACAAAAACGCGACCGTCGGCACCCTTTGGACGGGCTCGCTGCTGCGAGACTATGCGGCGGGCTCTGTGGTCACGCTGGCGACCGAGGGCGTCAAGTCGTGGGACGGCACGGCCTTCATCAGCCGGATCCGGCACGACTACGTCAAGACGCGGAGCAAGCTATACCTCCGCAAGCCACTGGAGGGATATTGATGAACAGCAACAACCAAATGATCCAGAAGGGCAAGATCTCCAGCGTGGAGGGAAAGGCCGACAGGAACGGCGACAAAACCACGGCCAGAGTGCTCCCGAGCACCGCCGACAGCATGGTCACACGGCCGCTGACGATCCCGTGGTATCTGCGCGGAGAGATGGGAAACCTGACCCCCGGAACAGAAGTCGCCTATGCTATGTTCGAGGACGGCACCGGCATCATCCTCTCCCGCATGGACGGAGAGTGGGACGGTATCGTCCCGGGCGACATCACCGTCAAGAAGGGCGCGCTCACGATGCAGGACAAGGGCATCAGCGTCCCGTCGGCAGACGTGAC
>NZ_DAWEMK010000089.1:3912-7744 GCF_052362415.1 Paratractidigestivibacter sp.
GGCAACGGAGCGCCCGAGATCTGTGTGCAGAACCTCCTCAAGACCATCCGCGGGGAGGTGCCCTACGAGCGCATCAAGGGGATCGACCGCACGCTGATCGACAAGCCGAGTGAAACCGCTGCGACCGATCTGGCCGCCGACGTGGAGTTCGTTGTGGAAACCTACGAGCCCCGCGTGCAGCTCAGTGACTCCGACCTGAAGGCCCTGACCGCTCAGACCGGCGACTTCGAGCTGCGGGCCAGCATCGACAACATCACATGAAGGAGGTGAACAGCGTGAGCGACGCGACAAACACCTACGGCGAGGACATCAAACTCACCACGACAGACGCGAGCACCCTATACAAGACCATCATCACCGAGCTCGAAAAGGGCGCCGGCGAGCCGCTCTACCCGGGCGACGAGCGCCGGATCTTCGGTGAGGCTCTCGTGCCCGTGTTCGTTGCCCTCTACAACAGCCTCAACGACGTCGGCCGGCAGACGCTCCTCCGCTATGCGAGGGGCGAGGTGCTGGACGCCATCGGCGAGCGGCAGGACGTGAAACGACTGGAAGGCACACCGGCCAAGACGACCATGCGCTTCTCCGTCTCCACGCCGCAGGAGAAAAACATCATCATTCCGAAGTGGACGAAGGTGACGCCGGACAGCGAAAACTATTTTGCAACCGACGAGATCGCTGTGCTGCAAGCTGGCGCCTACTCTGTGGAGGTGCCGACCTCGGCCGTGAGCAACGGCACGAAGTTCAACGGCTACGCAGCCGGCACGATCACCACCCTTGTCGACCTGATCCCCTACATCGAGTCCGTCACCAATCTGACCGAAACGGCCGGAGGCGATGACGGCGAGCCCTACACCACCGAGGGCGACAACCGCCTCCGCGAGCGGATCCGTCTGGCGCCCGCCAAGAGATCCACCGCGGGCCCTGAACAGGCTTACATCTACTGGGTAATGACGGCCGACAGCTCCATCGTGGACGCAAAGGCCGTCAGCGAGAAGGAAACCGTCAGCGAGACCCTCACGGTCTACGACGGCAAAGCCTTCAAGGGCGGCGGCACACTTCTGACCGACACCCTCGTCGTGAAGGCCCACGGGCAGAGCACGGCGGCGGTCAAGGACACGGACTACACCGTCGACTACGCCGACGGCCTGCTGGCCATCACGCTCAAGGGCAGCCTCTCGGCCGCCGAGAGCATCGACATCATCATCACCCGCACACTGGAGGGCTGCGTCAAGATCGTGCCCCTACTGGAAGGAGGCGGGATCCCTGACGCTGCCATGCTGGCGAAGGTGCTGGACGTGGTCAACGCCAAGGACATCCGGCCGCTCACTGACAAGGTGAGCGCCGTGCCCCCGGAGGCCGAGACCTACGACATCGAGATCGTGTACTACACCACGCCGGAGAGCGAGGCCGAGGTGATCGCCAACGTCGAAGGCACCGGCGGCGCGATCGACCGCTACAACGAGTGGCAAGTCGCAGCCCTCGGCCGGGACATCAACCCCGACCAGCTCCGCAAGCGGATCCTCTCGCCTTCGTGGGGCGAGAACCTGACAGGCGCCTTCCGCGTGGACGTCGTCAAGCCGACCTACAAGGCCCTCGACGACACGCAAGTCGCCAAGTTCAGCGGCCACCTGACTGTCAGCCACAAGGTCGAGAGCGAGGTGGTGTAAATGCGGCTCAATGAGACCGAGATGGTCAAGCTGCTGCCTGCGTGGATGCAGGAGGACGGCGGCGACAAGGGCCTCGCCACCGGCTGCGACATCATCAGCCGCGACGCCTATGCACGCCTGAAGCTCCTGAGCAGGTGGGACAAGATCGACCAGCTCAGCGACGCAGAGCTCGACGAAATGGCGTGGGAGCTGAACATCCAGTGGTATGACAGCACCGCGCCCATCGCAACCAAGCGGGCCGTCATCCGCAACAGCGACCGCGTCTACGCGAAACTCGGCACCCCCTACGCCGTGGAGCAGATCGTGGCCGACTACTTCGGCACCGGCGAGGTCAGGGAGTGGTATCAGTACGGCGGGCAGCCGCATCACTTCAAGGTGCTGAGCGACAACCCGAGCCTCGTCAACAGCAACCTCGACCTGTTCCTGAAGCTGCTGCGGACGGTCAAGCGCCGCAGCTCGTGGCTCGACGCGATCCTGATCTGCCTGACCGGCGAAATGTTCCTTTATTCCGGCATGGCCGTCAGGGATCACACCCAAGAGGTGCACGTCATGGGCAGCGACGAGATCCACATCTACCACGCGGCCGTCGTCCACGACAACAACCGCGAGACCGTCAGCATCGGCACCGACGCGGCGGTCATCTCAGACTAAGGAAAGGAGATAGACATGGCTGCATTTATCAACAACGACATCACCACCGCCGGCCTGATCGTTCTGGCGAAGGGCGTGGCCGGCCAGAAGATCAACTACACCAAGATCGTCCTCGGCGATGGCTACCTCGAGGAGGGCCAGACGCCCCGCACCCTCACCGGCGTGGTCAGCCCGAAGGCGACCGTCGACATCACGAAGCTGAAGATCAACGGCGACGGCACCGTGGCCGTCGGCGGCATCTTCACCAACGGCGACGAGACCGAGGGCTTCTACTACCGCGAGCTCGGCCTTTATGCCGAAGATCCCGATCCCGAGGTCGGCGAGGTGCTGTACTGCTACGGCAACTGCGGCGATCTGGCCGAGTGGATCCCGCCCTCCGGCGGCGCCACCATCGTCGAGAAAACCATCGACATCGTCACCGCGATCGGCACGGCCACCAACGTGACCGCCTACATCCCCGCCGACGCCTACGCCACCAAAGAGGACTACGAGACCTACAAGGCCATCGCCCTCGGCGCGCAGGCTACGGCCGAGGAGGCTCTGGCGATCGCCCGGCAGGCCATCGCAATCGCGCAGGCCGCTGAGGCTTCAGTGAACGACCTGAGCAACGCGGTCGGCCAGAACACCAGCAAGATCGCAACGCTGTGGGACGCCGTTTTCAGCGAGATCACGACTAACCCCTTCCAGATCACGTTTGCAAACCTGACGGGCATCACCCTGACGGCCGGCATCTGGAACAGCGGACTCCAGCGCCTCGAGTGCTAAACTACCGGCCAAAGGCCAGAAAGGAGGCCGCCCATGTATAGAGGCACCACACCAACCATCACCATCAACTGTGACATCGACGTCAGCGAGTTCGTGACCATGTGGGTAACATTCCGCACGCAGCAGCTCGCCACCTATGCCCCGCCGAAGCAGGTGGAAGTCACCAAGCACCTCGGGGACGAGGGCGTCGACGCGACCGACAAGGTCGTCACCGTCAGCCTGACGCAAGCCGACACGCTGCTGCTCGGCTCTCTGTCTCCAGACGAGGAACAACAGGTGGAGGTGCAGATCCGCGGCAGGACGGAGGACGGGCGCGCGTTTGCGAGCAACATTATGACCGCCCCGCTCAGCCGGATCCTGAAGGACGGCGTCATCTAAGTGAGCGTCGACTTCAATGCCTCGTTCTCTGGCAGCGCGGAGACCTTCGGGGCGAAGATGACCGAGACGCCTGCCTCCATGACCGCCTCCATGAAGGAGACGGGCGGCGGCAGCGCCTCAAACTACGAAGCCCTGCGCAACAAGCCCAAGATCAACGGGCACGAGCTGATCGGCGACATGACGCCGGCGCAGCTCGGCATCACGGACGACAGGCACCACACCCACAAGCAGGCGCAGGCAGCAAAGGTGTGGACAATCGCCCATAACCTCGGAAAGCGGCCCGCCGTCACGGTCGTCGACAGCGCCGGCACTGTGGTCATCGGGGAGGTCGACTACCTCGACGACAACACCGTGCGCCTGACCTTCTGCGC
>NZ_DAWEMK010000090.1:0-7740 GCF_052362415.1 Paratractidigestivibacter sp.
TTCTTCTGGAGATTGCCGATGGCATCGAAGCGCGCCTCGGCCATCTCGGGCTCGGTCGCGGCGAACTCGAGCTTGCGGCTGAGCTCCTGGGGGCGGTTCTCGGCAAAGGCACGCCACCCGGCTCGCCAAGCGAGCAGGCACGCCTCGGGCTCGACCGTCTTCGACACGGCGAGGGCGAGCACCTCGGAAGCGTCGCGGCCGGCGCGCGAGCAGGCAGCGGACACGCGATCGAGGATCTGCCGCCTACGGTCGGCGAGAAACGCCTGGTACGCGTCATCGAGCTCTATGTCCAGCTTCGGGGTAGCCATCGAGCACCTGCCTTTCTCGTTAATCCAGGGGCTCCCATGCGGGGGTAGTGCCCGTGCGCATGACGGCGAGCGCCGCGTGGCGCCCGCAGTTGCCCGCCTCTGCGCGGTACGAGAAGAACCGGTCCGTCGCGGTCGCGGTCGAGACGCGGCACACGGCGAGGTTCTCCCGCAGCACGCCCGCGTCGGTGAGGGCGCAGGCGACGGCGTAGCCAAGGTCGAGTTTGCGCCTCGACGCAACGCCCACGTGCACGCCCTCTCCGAACTCGGCGGTGAAGTCGCGGATCATCTGGGCGGACACCTCGTAGTCGACGCCCCCGATGTGGGGGCCGACGTACGCCTTGAGGTCCGCGGCCGCGCAGCCGGTCTCGTCCATGAGGACGCGGGCGGTCTTCTGCGCGATGCGGGCGATGGTGCCGCGCCAGCCGGAGTGGGCGACGGCGAATCCGCCGGGAGCGCAGATAACCGCGGGGACGCAGTCGGCGAAGCACAGGAGGACGGGCACGTCGGGGGCCGTGCAGACGACGGCGTCCGCGCCGGAGCGCGCCTGCGCGGCGGCCTGGTGCGGCGTCACGAGGGCGCCGGCGCAGTCCGCGGCCCCGATGGCCGTAAGCGCGCGCCGGCGGTTCTCCGCAACGGCCGCAGGCGCGTCGCCGCAGCTGTCGCCGAGGTTCAGGGAGGCGAAGGGCTCCGCGCTCACGCCGCCGGTCCGCTCAGTGAACGCGAACGTGACCCCGCACCCGGACTCGGTGTCCGAGAGAAGGGCCACGTCGCCCGCCTTGTATCTGCGCAGGCTGGTCAAAACAGGCCTAGATCCTGCTGCGCTTGAGGAAGTCGGGGATGTCGAAGTCGTTGCTGGAGCTCGACTGCGGGCGGCTCACGTTGATCGGCATCGACGGTGCGGGCGCAGGAGCGGGCGCAGGGGCAGGAGCGGACGCCGCGGGGCGAGCAGCGGGGCGCGGGCTCGCCGGGCGGCTGGACGGCATGGTCATCGTGGGCAGCGGCTGCTGGACGTTGGCGTCGTTGAAGCCGGTGGCGATGACGGTCACGCGCACCTGGTCGCCCAGGGACTCGTCGACGACGGTGCCGAAGATGATGGTCGCGTCGGGGTCGACGTTCTGGGCCACGAGGTCGGCGGCGTCGTTGATCTCCTGGATGCCGAGGTCCTTGTTGCCCGCGATGGACAGCAGGACGCGCGTCGCGCCGTCGATGGTGCCCTCGAGCAGGCGGCTCGAGATGGCCTCGGAGGCGGCGTCGGTCGCGCGGTTGTCGCCGGAGGCGGTGCCGATGCCCATCATCGCGGTGCCGGAGGCCTTCATGATGGTGCAGACGTCGGCGAAGTCGAGGTTGATGAGGCCCGGGACCGTAATGAGGTCGGTGATGCCTTGGGTGCCCTGGCACAGAACGTCATCGGCCATGCGGAAGGCCTCGAGCATCGTGGTCTTCTTCTCGGAGAGGTCGAGCAAGCGGTCGTTCGGGATGACGATGAGGGTGTCGACCATCTCGGAGAGGTTCTTGATACCGTCGACGGCGGAGCTGGAACGACGACGTCCCTCGAAGGTGAAGGGCTTGGTGACGACGCCGACGGTCAGGGCGCCCACGTCGTTCTTGGCGATGTCGGCCACGACGGGAGCGGCTCCCGTGCCGGTGCCGCCGCCCTCGCCCGCGGTGATGAAGACCATGTCCGCCCCGGCGAGCGCGGCCTTGATCTCGTCGCGGGAATCCTCTGCGGCCTCCTTGCCGACCTCGGGGTTGGCGCCGGCACCCAGGCCCTTGGTGATGTCGGAGCCGATGTGCACCTTGATGTCGGCGTCGGAGATGGCGAGCGCCTGCGCATCGGTGTTCACGGCCACGAACTCGACGCCACGGATGCCTTCCTCGATCATGCGGTTGACGGCGTTGTTGCCGCCGCCGCCCACGCCGACGACCTTGATGACGGCGAGGTAGTTGTTGAGGGTGTCGGTGTCCTTGATCATCGTTTCCTCCTCTTTGGCCGCGGGCCCTTCGGGGCGACGAGCCGGTTGCTTGAAAGCCCTGCGGGCCTTTGCTGACGTCTTTGCCATCGTGTGTCCTTGCGGTCGCTTGTTGGCGTGCTTGGAAGAGGCGATGAGAAACCCTAAACCTCGAGTTAAACCTTAGGCCTCGGTCAAAGCGAGGTAGTTTTGCACATCGAGGCGCATCGAGTCAAACAGCGTGGAGAAACCATGGAGGAAAGCCCGCAAACGCAGCTTAAGCGGGCCATGAGCGCGCAAAGAAAGAGCTTCTACCAACCTTAAAGCACAAAGGCGCGGAAGTGCTCTTCCGCGCCTCGCAGGTCATCCCTCGCTAGAGTAGGAGTCCGCCGAGGAGGCGGAGGACTGCCCCCCGGCACCGGCGGCTTGGCCATCGGCGCCGCTACCCTGCGTCACGTCCTCGGACCCCACGCGGCGCACCGATGCGCTGGAGGGGTTTCGGACGTTGATGTAGGTGATCTGCCCGGGGTACTTGTCCAGCAGTGCCTGGGCGACCTGCTCCTTAGCCGAGATGTTGGCAGCCGACCCGAGCGAGATCTGGACGCCATTCTCCAGGATGCAGGAGATCGCGTCCGCGCTCGAGGCGTCGTAGCTCACGATCATCGACGAGAAATCTGACGAGAAACCGTTCCGGAAATCATCGACGGCCGCGAGGACATCATCGGTAGCTGCGCAGCCCGCCTGGGGATCGACCGTCGCGGGGACGCCCGTGATCAACAGAACGCCCTCCGAGCGGGCCTTCTGGAGCGCTGCGTCGTTGATGGACTGCCCGTCGGCAACCGCGATCTTCGCGGGCTCGATCCAGGAACCGCCGCTGCCGAGGTACCACCCGAGCGAGCCCGAGCTCATGACCACGAACGCCTCCAGCTCCTGCTCCTTGATGGTCAGGCGCAGGGTATGGGGGAACTCGCGCGTCAGCTCGAGCGACTCCACCCACGGATCGCGCTTGATCTGCGACTCCAGGTTCGCGAGGTCGACGTTGAGCAACGTGGTGCCGTCCGGGACCGTGAGGAGATTGGAGATGTCAGCATCGGACACGTGCGTCGACGGCTCGATGATCACGTTGTCGGCCGAGAAGAGTGCCGAGTCGCGCAGAGCGAAGAACGCCACAAGCGCAGCTAGGCCGAGGACGCAGATGAGGACGGCGACGCCCCCCACGAGCTTGATGCGTCCTTCCTTCTGGTGCTGCTCTCGGGCCGCGGCGCCGCTGCTGATGGGAGCTCCGCCGCGGTTGAGAAAGCCGGGCGCAGAGCCTTGGGCCCCTCCCGCGGCGGGTTTGGAGGAGGGCTTCTTTGCGCCGATGCCGACGAACGGGTTCTTGAGCTCGAGCTTGGGCGAGCCCGAGGCCGGCTTGCGCGCAGCGGAACGGCGGTTGGGGTGCTGGGAGGCGATGGGCTTTCTCGGCTTCGCCCCTTGACGCGGGTGCGCGGCGGAAGGGTGCGCACCGGCAGGGCGGGCCATCGGCCGAGCCGCGGCCTTCGGGGCCGGGGTCCTCTTCACGGCAAGCGACGGCTTGCGCGCAGGGGCAGAGGGCTTCTTTGCGGAGAGCCGGGGCTTGCCCGAGGGTCCCGCAGGCCCGCGCCCGAGAGACGCACCGCCGCGGGGTATCGACATGCTGCGGCCGCCGCGCGCCGGGCTCGGCGCAGACGACCGGTGCGTCCCTTTTCGGGGCGTGCCTTTTTTCCTCTGGTCTGCCATGAAACGCTACTCGCCGAATCCCAGGAGCTTGACCTCGCAGCGGAGGTCGACCCCGCTGCTGGCGAGCACGGAGTCGTGCATAAGCTGGATCAACGAGAGGACGTCGGAGGCGGTGGCGCCACCGTTGTTCACGATGAAGTTGGCGTGCTCGGTCGAGACCTGGGCGCGCCCGGAGCTCAGCCCCTTGCAGCCGGAGGCCTCGATGAGCTGGCCCGCGGAACCGTCGAGCGGGTTGCGGAAGACCGAGCCGCAAGTCGGCTTGCCCATGGGCTGGGTCCGGCGTCGGCGCGAGAGGCGCGACTCCATGTCGGCCGAGATCTTGGCTTTCTGCCCATGCCCGAGCGCGAGCGTGGCCTCGAGGATGATCTCGCTCGTGGGGATCGAGGTGCAGCGGTAGCCCCACTCGATCTCGTGACCCTCGTAACGGTGCAGGCCCTCGCCCGGGCGGTACACCACGAAGTCGCGGACGCAGCGGCCGATCCACTCGCGCCTCGTGCCCGCGTCCATCGAGACGGCCCCGCCCACGGTGCCAGGGATGCCGACGCAGAACTCGAGCCCGGTGAGCTCGGCCTTCGCGGCCTCGGCCACGACCTTGGAAAGAAGCGCGCCCGCGCCCGCGGTGACGATGCCCTGCTCGGCGTCCACGCTCACGCGCGCGAACTCGTCATCGAGCACGATGACGGCGCCGTCGTAGCCGGCGTCGGAGGCGAGCACGTTGGAGCCCTTGCCCAGGATGACCCAGTCGACGTGCTCCTCTGCGAGCACGTCGACGACCTTGCCGAGGGCGGCGAAGCTGTGAACGAGGACGAGCAGGCGGGCGGGACCGCCGATACGGTACGACGTGCGGCGCGAGAGCTTCTCGTCGCGCAGAACGTCGGCGTCGGTGGCGCCCGAAAGGCTCATGTAGGCGTTGAAGACGCTCACCTGGGCTACTCCTTCGCCTCGCGCTCGCGCATCGCCTCGATGAAGAGGGGGCCGATCTGGGTGACGTCGCCGGCGCCCTGAGTGATGAGCAGGTCCCCCGGGCGCACGATGCTCACGAGGTTGTTCACGAGCTCGCGGCGGTTGGGGATGTACTCGACGTCGGCGACCTCGCCGGTGGCGGCAACGCCGTTGGTGATGGTCTTGCCGGAGACGCCGGGGATGGGCATCTCGCCGGCCGAGAAGACGTCCATCACGCGAAGGACATCGACGTCCTTGAAGGCGTGGGCGAACTTGTCCGCCAGCGCCTGGGTGCGGCTGTAGCGGTGCGGCTGGAAAACGCAGACGATGCGGGAGAACTGCAGGTCCTTCGCCGCAGCGAGGGTGGCCGCGACCTCGGTGGGGTGGTGGCCGTAGTCGTCGACCACGGTGACGCCCGCGATGTCGCCCACGTGCGTGAAGCGGCGGCGCGCGCCCTTGAACTGCGAGAGCGCCGCGACGGCGTCGTTGACGTCCTTGCCGAGGACGTCGGCCACGGCAAGGGCCGCGGTGGCGTTGGCCATGTTGTGGCGGCCGGGGTTGGCGGCGATGGTCACGTGGACGTCGCCGTGCGACGGGGTGGAGACGCTGAAGTTGCTCTCGATCTTGTGATGGGTGTCCTCGGGATGGCACACGTAGTCGCACGACTCGTCGAAGCCGTAGGTGAGCACGCGGCGGCCCGTGGAGCGGGCGAGCTCGACGTAGTGGGGCACGTCACCGTTGATGATGACGGTGCCGTCCTCCCCCACGAGGCTCATGAACTTGCAGAAGGTCTTCTCGATGTTCTCGAGCGTGCCGTAGTGGTCGAGATGGTCGGCCTCGATGTTAGTGACCACGACGACGTTCGGGTTGAGGTAGAGGAAGGAGCCGTCGGACTCGTCCGCCTCGCAGACGAAGTAGCCGCCGTCGCCGTTCTTGCCGTTGGTGTCGTAGCCCTCGACGACGCCGCCGATGAGGAAGGACGGGTCGAGGCCGAGCTTGTCGAGCATCGTGGCGACCATGGAGGACGTAGTCGTCTTTCCGTGGGTGCCGGCGACGGCGACCGTCGTGGCGTTGTTGGAGAGATAGGAGAGCATCTTTGCGCGAGGCCAGATGGGGATGCCCAGCTCGCGGGCGCGCAGGACCTCGGGGTTGGTCTCGGGGATGGCGGTGGAGGTCACGACGACCTGCGGCATGGCGGCGTCGATGGTGGCCGCCTCATGGCCCACGTGGACCTCGATGCCGGCGTCCTCGAGCTCGCGGACATAATGGGATGCCTTAAGGTCGCTGCCGGTGACCTTGCAGCCGCGCTCGTGCAGCACCAGGGCGATGCCGCTCATCCCCGTTCCGCCGATACCGATGAAGTGCGCGCTCTCGATCTTCGCGTTGGACGAGACCTCGGTCATGAATGCCCCTCTCGAAATTGCGTAACCTGCCGGCGGGCGGCCCATGCAGCGACCCAGCCTAACCATCTACTTTATCGCAAACCCCGGGCGCGCCTAGCCTCGGGCAGAGCTCTCCACTTGGTCTGCGAGAGCCGCGGCAGCGGAATCCTGGCCAAGGCCCTTCGCGGCGGCTCGCATCGCGGCGCGGCGTGAGGAGTCCTCGAGGAGCCCCACGAGGGCATCGCCGAACGCAGGCTCCTTGACCTCGTCGTCCTTGAAGAGGACGGCGGCGCCGGCGTCGGTGAGGTATCGCGCGTTCGTGGTCTGGTGGTCGGCCGTCGCGAAGGGGTACGGCACGAGCACGGACGGGACGCCCAGGGCCGCGATCTCGGCGATCGAAGAGGCCCCGGCGCGCGAGAGCACGAGGTCGGCGGCCGCGAGGACATCGCCCATGTTGTCGATGTAGGGGCGCAGGTCCCAGCGCGCGGCCTCGGCATCGGTGAGCGAGAGCGCGGAGGCGGCCTCGTCGTAGCCGCCCTTGCCCGTAGACTGCACGACGCGAAGGCCGTCGATGGAAAGAAGACGGCCCTTGAGGGCGGCCATGCCCTCGTTGAGGGTGCGGGCGCCGAGGCTCCCGCCGAACACGAGCAAAAGCGTCGCGTCGTCGGGCACGCCGAGCGCGGCGCGGCCGCGGGCGCGGTCGCCGGCGATCACGGAGCGGCGCACGGGGTTGCCGGTGAGGACCACATGGTCGGGATCGCCCTCGCGCTCGAAGACCGAGCGCGCCGCGGGGACCGAGATGCAGACCCTGGAGGCTGCGGGCGCCATCATCTTGTTGGCGAGGCCGGGCACGGAGTTCTGCTCGTGGATGAGGTGGGGCACGTGGTTCTCTTTGCACCAGCCGAGCAACGGGACCTCGACGTAGGCGCCGAAGCCGATGGCGGCGTCGGGCGCGCCCTCCTGCTTGAAGCGGCGCTCGAGATCGCGCTTGGCGGCCCAGACGCGGTAGAGCGAGGTAAGCGCGGTCCAGGGGCGCGAGCGGTCGAAGCCGGTGACCTCGACGTCGACGAGCGAGAACCCCGCCTGTGGGACGAGCGTGCCCTCGAGCTTGGACGGGCGGCCAAAGAACGTGACCTCGTGGCCGCGGTCGCGAAGCTCCTCGGCGAGCGCGAGCGCGGGGTTGATGTGTCCGGCGGTGCCGCCGGCGGCTATGGCGATCCTCATGCGTCCTTCTCCTTCGCGTGAGCAGGTTTTTCCGCTCTATCCTACGCCGACACGAGAATCCGAGGCGCGGCGGAATCGGAATCGTTGAAACGTGCGCCGCGCAGAATTCCCTGCTTCCAGCTCCGTCGAAGGTCAGGGCGGCATGCGGGCTGGCGGTCGCTCGCTCCGGCTCGCCGA
>NZ_DAWEMK010000091.1:0-1950 GCF_052362415.1 Paratractidigestivibacter sp.
TTGCGCTCATGGAGCTGTCGGATGGTCTCGTTGGGGCAGGCGGCGGGCGCAGCGCTCGGGGCCGCGTGGTCGGTGGTCTTTTGGCCGGGCATGGTCACTCCTTAGATAGAAGGGTCACGCCGAACTCGGCGTCCTGCACGTGGGTGCAGGCGGGCTCGGCGAGGATCGCGGCCGCCATGAGGGCGTCGCCCACGCAGCCGGAGAGGTGGAACGCGCAGAGCAGGACCGCAAGCGCGGGGCAGGACGCGGCGAGGGCGCCGGTGGCCAGGGCGGCGGTGACGACGACCGTCGGCGCGAGGAGCGCCGCGAGCTCGCGGCCGCGGGGCACGACGGCGCCGTTCACGCTCGTGTAGAGGAAGGCGTCCTTCACGCCGAAGCTCACGCGCGCGCCCGGGCACAGCAGCTTGAAGGCGGCGCCGTGGACGAGCTCGTGGGCGGGAAGCGACGCGACGGACGCCGCCGCGAGGGCGAGCAGCCACCCGAGCCCGAGCTCGCGGCCGCCCTCCGCCACGAGGACGAGCACGGCCACGGCAAGCCCCGCCGCGAGCGCGAGCAGCGAGAGGCGCACCATGCGCCCCTGGAGCAGGGCGTCGGCGAGCACGTCTATGTCGGCGATTTTTCTCATCGCCACAACCCTACACCAGCTCCCGCGCGTTGTGGGATACTAAGCAGGTTGAATAGTCAGGGAGCAACGCAAAGGAGCAACGCGATGCCCGAGAACCGCCCCACCTTCCCCAAGCGCGCCGTCATCACCGGCGGCATGCCCTATGGCAACAAGAACCTGCACTTCGGCCACATCGGGGGCGTCTTCGTCCCGGCGGACTTCTTTGCCCGCTTCCTGCGCGACCGCATCGGGCCCGAGAACGTGATCTTCGTCTCCGGCACCGACTGCTACGGCTCCCCCATCATGGAGGGCTACCGCAAGAAGGTCGAGAACGAGGGCTATGAGGGCACGATCACCGACTACGTGCGCGCCAACCACGATGCCCAGAAGGCCGCCCTCGACGCCTACGAGATCAGCCTCGACATCTTCGAGGGTTCCGGCCTCGAGCCCGCCCGCAGCCACCACCACGCCCTGACGGCGGAGATCCTCAAGCGCCTCTACGACCGCGGCTACCTCAAGAAGCTCACCACGCGCCAGTTCTACGACGTGGAGGCCAAGCAGTTCCTCAACGGGCGCCAGGTCATCGGCCGCTGCCCGGTGCGCGGCTGCAAGTCCGAGAAGGCCTACGCCGACGAGTGCGACCTCGGCCACCAGTTCGACCCCGAGGAACTCATCGCGCCCGTCTCGCAGCTCACCGGCACCACGCCTGAGCTGCGCCCCGTTGACAACTGGTACTTCGAGCTGCCGAGCTTCCGCCCCGAGCTCGAGGCCCTCATGGACGAGTGGGACGCCGACCCGCAGGTGCGCGCCATCGTAACCAAGACCGTGCGCGAGTCGCTCGTCGACCCCGTGATCTACATCCAGAACAAGTTCCGCGAGGGCTTCGACGCCGTCGAGGCCAAGCTCCCCGCCCATACCGTGGCCGAGCCGCAGGGCAACGCCCAGTCCTTCTCGGTGACCTTCGCCGACTGGGAGGCGCGCGACGAGGCGCGCGAGGTCCTCGAGAGCGCCGGCGTCCGCTTCCGCACGGGCAAGTGCCTGCTGCCCCTGCGCATCACCGGCAACATCGACTGGGGCGTGCCCGCCCCTGAGCTCGACGGCACAGCCGGCCTCACCGTCTGGGTCTGGCCCGAGAGCCTGTGGGCGCCCATCAGCTTCACGCAGACAGTCCTCGACCTCGACGCCCAGGCGGGCGGCGGGCGCTACTCCTCCGACGACTGGCGCGATTGGTGGTGCGGCGACGACGCGCGCGTCTACCAGTTCATCGGGCAGGACAACATCTACTTCTACTGCGTCGCGCAGCCGGCGCTGTGGGACGCCCTCGGCTGGGGCCTCTTCCAGGACAC
>NZ_DAWEMK010000091.1:1960-3886 GCF_052362415.1 Paratractidigestivibacter sp.
GCCGAGCTGCTCGACTGCTACACCCCCGAGCAGCTGCGCGCCCACTGGCTGAGCCTCGGCCTCGACCAGAAGGCCGTCTCGTTCAACCCCAAGCCCTTCGACACGTCCGTCTCGCACAAGGACAAGAAGACCGGCGAGGAGGTCCTCGTCAAGGACGACCCGCGCATCGTCGACCCCGCGCTCAAGGAGTCCGCGTTCCTGACGAACATCTTCAACCGCCTCGCGCGCAGCTGCTTCTACGGCGCGGCGAACGTCTGCGGCGCGCACCTGCCCGGCATCGAGCCCCACGCCGAGGTCGTCGAGGCCTGCCGCAGGGCGACGCTCGACTTCGAGGCCGCGGCTCACGCCTTCGATGCGCACGGCGCGCTCGGCATCGCCGAGGAGTTCTGCCGGGCGGAGAACAAGCGCTGGGACGACGCCTCGAAGGCCGCCAAGGGAGATGACGAGGCCTACGAGCAGGCGCTCGCCGACGCTTTCCGCGCGCTGCGCACCGTCACGCTGCTCATGCACCCCGCCGTACCCGCCGGCTGCGAGAAGATCTGCGAGCACATGGGCTTCACGGCCGAGGAGTTCTTCAGCTGGGACCACGCCTTCGACGGCCCCGCCGAGCTCGCGGGGCGTCGCGGCGAGAACGCGCAGGACCACGCCATCGTGCCGCTCCCGCCGCGCTTCGACTTCTTCCAGAAGCACCCCTCCCAGCTCAAGAAAAAGTAACCAACACTGGGTGACAGTCATTGCGTGCAGCTTTTATTGCCACCCATCACTGGGTAACAGTCATTGGCAGCAGCGTTTTTTTGGGACACTCATCACGCAATGACTGTCACCCAGTGCAGCTGTTTTGTGATACCCGAGGGCGGGCGAGGCGAAGAAAGCCTTGCCCGCCCGATTGCAAAGGAGAAACCCATGAGCGTCACTCCCCCGCCGGTGCACGTGCCGAGCCCCTACGACAAGCCGCGATCGAACCTCACGGCGCGCGTCGACGTCCCGACCGAAGACGGCGCCTCGATCGCTGCGTTCGTCTACGCGCCCCACGGAGCCCGCGACGTGCCCGGCACGCCCTTCGGCATCGACCCCGCCATCCCGCCGGTGCTCATGCTCCACGGCAACGGCGAGGAGCACGGCATCTTCGGCCCCGTCATCGACGCCGTCGTCGCGACGGGACGCCCGGTCGTGGCGGTCGATTCCCGCAGCCAGGGAGAGTCGACCCGGGGCACGGCGTCCCTCTCCTACGAGCTCATGGCCGCAGACGCCCGCGAGGTCATGGCCCGCTTGGGCGTCTGGGAGTGCCATGTGCTCGGGTTCTCCGACGGCGGGATCCTGGGGCTCCTCCTTGCGCGGGACTGGGGCGCACACGTCCTGACGCTCACCGCGCTCGGCGCGAACCTCTCGCCCGCGGGCCTTCCCGCGGAAGACACCCGCTGGATGGCCGAGGCGGCCGCCGCGAACGCGGCCTGGGCCGAGGAGGGCTGGGAAGGCGAGCACGACCATCCCCTCGCCTGCGGAGGCCGCGCGCATCGCCGAGCTCCTCGCCCTCATGGTCGACCAGCCGCAGATCGACCCCGCTTCGCTCGCAGCCATAACCTGCCCCGTGACCGTCATGGCCGGCGAGTTCGACGTGGTCCTCTACGAAGAGACGCACCGCATCATGGAGGCGATTCCCGGCGCCGAGGAGTACATCGTCCCCGGGGCCGAGCACACCTTGCCGAAGATCTGCCCGGACGTGGTCTCGGATGTCCTGCTGCAGACCATAGCGAGAAACGACGTCCGGCGCCCCGTGCGCGGCCCTCTGCCCGCCGACGGCGTCATCGTCGTGCCGGTCGACGACTCCTGGGAAGAAGAGCTCGAGGAGCTCTACCGCCGCGTGGACGCCGAGCCGGGAACGAGCGGCTGGGTCGATCTCCAGGATCCGCGTGACGATGCCGCCGG
>NZ_DAWEMK010000091.1:3896-5150 GCF_052362415.1 Paratractidigestivibacter sp.
GGAAAGACCCTCGCCGCGCTCGACTGCGCGACGAGCGAGATCCTGGGCGCCGTCTCGGTCGACTACGACGCCGACATGGGTGACGGCTGGGAGCCGGGGCATGGCCGCGGGACCGGCGGCCCCGACTGGGAGCCGCTGCCGGAGCAGGCCGTCGCTTGCTACCACCTCTTTGCCGTGGACCCCGCAGCGCGCGGGCGCCACGTGGCGAGTACGCTGCTCCAAGCGGCGCAGGAAAGGGCCCGCGACCTCGGTGCCGAGGTCGTGCGCATAAACACGAACGTCGCGAACGTCGAGGCGAACAACCTCTATGCCCGCGAGGGCTTCACGCGCCACAAGCCGATCTGGCTTCCCTACCCCGGCCTTCCGCTGCCCGGCTACACCAACCTCTGGGAAAAGCGCATCTAGCGCCCAAAGAAACCCGGGCAAGAGGGCCGCGGCGGTCTCAAATCATCACTAACCAACGGGCGCCGGCCGCGCATCATCGCGCGGCCGGCGCCCGTCCCGTGTTCACCCAGCCCCGCCTAGAACAGCACGGTAACGGTCGTCCCCTCGCCAAGCTTGGACTCCAGGCGGATGTCGGCTTCGTGGAAGGCGGCGGCGTGCTTGACGATGGCGAGGCCCAGTCCGGTGCCGCCCATGTCGCGGCTGCGGCCCTTGTCCACTCGGTAGAAGCGCTCGAACACCTTCGACTGCGCCTCCTCGGGGATGCCGATGCCCGTGTCGCTCACGCGCACGGCGGGCCGGCCCTCGATGGGCAGGACCCACACAAAGACGCGTCCGCCCTTCTTGTTGTAGCGGATCGCGTTCTCCACGAGGTTGCTCACAAGCTCGTCGAGCAGGCGCGCATTGCCGTTGACGCAGGACGAGATCCCCTTGACGTCAAGGTTGACCTCGGCCTTCTTTGCCTTACGCGAGAGCCGCGAGCACACATCCTGCGCCACGCTGAAGAGGTCGACCTGCTCCATCGGTCCGAACATCGTGTCCTTCTGGCCCCCGCGCTCGGTCTCGTCTAGCTTCGAGAGCATGAGGATGTCCGAGACGAGCGAGCTCAGGCGCTGCGCGTCCTTGTAGATGCGCCCGGCGAAGTCGCTGACGTCCTCGGGCTTGCAGATACCGTCGCGGATCAGCTCGGCTGCGCCGGAGATGCTCGCGATGGGGGTCTTGAGCTCGTGGGTCACGTTGCTCGTGAACTCGCGGCGCATGTCGTTCGCGTCCTGGATGGCGCTCATGCGGCGCACGAGCTGGGCATGCTGC
>NZ_DAWEMK010000091.1:5160-5930 GCF_052362415.1 Paratractidigestivibacter sp.
CTGCTCGTTCAGGCGGCTCACGAGCGGGTCGAGCTCGGCATAGGGCGCATCGGACTCCGCGGCGGCCGGGTCGATCTCCAGGATCGGCTTGACGATGCCGGCGGCGAGGCGGCGCGAAACGACCCAGCCGGCCACAACGACCGCGGCCGCGATCACGATGAGCAGCGCGAAGTCGTTGGAAAGAAACGCGAGCACGCTCGCGCGCTCCACGGAGATGCGCAGCACGTCGCCCGAAGAGAGCCTCCGGGCGTTGTAGAGGCTCACGAAGCCGACGGTCTCGGAGCTGCGGTCCGAGGAGCCGGTACCCTCGGCGAGCGCCTGCGCAACCTCGGGGCGGTCCGCGTGGCTGGGCAGCGTCGAGGCGTCAGCTTGCGAGTCGTAGAGCACGCGGCCGTCGGGGGCCACGAGAGTCGCACGCAGCTCGCCTAAGTCGAGCGACGAGAGCACCTTCGCGTCGTCGTCGGTCTGGTCGAGCAGCGAGGAGAGCGTCGAGCACTCCCCCGCCAGCTGCTCGTGCTCATCGGCGAGGAAGGCGTTCTGGAAAACGACAGCGGACGCCGCCGTCACCACGAGGGCGACGGCGGCGCAAGCGACCACGATGGCGAGAAAGACCTGCCGGCTGAGGGAGGTCTTCCTCGGCTCTGTGCTATGTAGCTGTGAGAAGATGCTCAAATGCGCTCCTTGAATGGCTGAGGGCCGCTACCCGCGCACGCGGTAGCCGACGCCGCGGACGGTCTCGATGAGGTCGCTCGCGTCGCCGAGCTTGGCTC
>NZ_DAWEMK010000091.1:5940-6342 GCF_052362415.1 Paratractidigestivibacter sp.
GACGTCCACGGTGCGCGAGCCGCCGTCGAAGTCCCAGCCCCAGACGCGCTGGAGCAGGGTCTCGCGCGAGAACACCACGCCCGGCGACTTCATGAGGAAGGAAAGAAGGTCGAACTCGCGCATGGTGAGCTGCAGCTCCTTACCGTCAAGGGTGGCCTCGCGACGGTCCGGCCACAGCTTGACGGGGCCGGCCGTGAGGCTTTGCGACTCAGGCTCCTCGGCCTGGCGCCCCGCGCGGCGCAGGAGAGCGCGCGTGCGGCTGACCATCTCCATCATGCCGAAGGGCTTGGAGAGGTAGTCGTCCGCGCCGCCGTCGAGCGCGCGCACCTTGTCGAGCTCGGTGTCCTTGGCGGTGAGCATCATCACGGGGACGTTCGAGAGCCCGGGCATCTTGCGGATGCG
>NZ_DAWEMK010000091.1:6460-7606 GCF_052362415.1 Paratractidigestivibacter sp.
CCTGAACTCGGCGTCGTTCGCACACCCCTTCGCCTCGATGCCGCCTTGGCCTAAGGCGTACACCGTCAGCTCGCGGATGTTCTTGTCGTCCTCGACGTAGTAGACCACGTTCTCGGCTCCCATCACTGACGCTTCCCTACTGCTCGAGCCTGCCGGCCTGGCTGGCCTTCTCCTCGACCTTGTGCTCGCCGGTCACGCGGAAGATGGCCCACGCGGCGACGCGCTTGGAGAGGTCGCCGATGCGCTCGAAGTACTTGGCGACCATGAGGAGCTCGGGCAGGTACTTGGCCGAAGACTTGCCGTCGCGGATGAGCTTGACGATCTTCTCTTCCGAGTCGGCGTACAAAGAGTTTACCTTGTCGTCGGCCTCGATGACCTTCTGAGCGAGCTCGACGTCGGAGTTGACGAAGGCGTCGACCGCGTCGGAGACCATCTGGGCGCTCTTCTCGCTCATGGCGATGAACTCGTCTTTGAGCTTATCGGAGGCCTTCTCGGGCACCTCCTCGACGAGGAAGGCGGCGTCGCGGGTCATGCCGTCGATGTGCGAGAGGTCCGAGACGATGCGAAACGAGCCGGAAACGAAGCGCAGGTCGTCGCCGATGAGCGGCTGCTGGAGCAGCATCGCGTCAAGGCAGGCGTCCTCGATGCCCTGGCGCAGGCGATCCTC
Source organism: Paratractidigestivibacter sp. (assembly GCF_052362415.1). Taxonomy (NCBI): domain Bacteria; kingdom Bacillati; phylum Actinomycetota; class Coriobacteriia; order Coriobacteriales; family Atopobiaceae; genus Paratractidigestivibacter; species Paratractidigestivibacter sp. Next base: position 7,128 of record NZ_DAWEMK010000091.1, read on the forward strand.
TGCCTTGCGGCCGTTGGCCACGCCCTCCTGGGCGCCGCGGTCGCCCGTGGCGGCGAGGCCGGCGGCGCGGACGTCCGCCACGCACTTCTCCTTGAGGCGGACGACGAGATCCTGGATGCCATCGAGCTGCTGCGAGAACTTGGTACGGGTCTGCATAACCATATCAGCTGAACCTTCCTGAGAGATATTCCTGCGTACGGGTCTGCTTGGGGTTGGCGAAGAGCTCCTTGGTCGGCGCGGCCTCGATGAGCTCGCCGAGGTAGAAGAAGCAGGTCTTGTCGGCGACGCGGGTCGCCTGCTGCATGTTGTGGGTCACGACGACGACCGTGTGGTCCTCAGAGAGCTCGCTCATGAGCTGCTCGACCTGGACGGTGCTGATGGGGTCGAGCGCGGAGGTCGGCTCGTCCATGAGAAGCACCTCGGGGTTGGTGGCCAGGGCGCGCGCGATGCACAGGCGCTGCTGCTGGCCGCCGGAGAGC
>NZ_DAWEMK010000092.1:0-5710 GCF_052362415.1 Paratractidigestivibacter sp.
CCTTTTCGTCATCATGAGAAAAATGATGAGAAGGGACTGTCCCTTTTCGTCATTTAGAGAGGAAGCTTGATGATCGTTTACTTCAGCGCGACGGGCAACACGCGGCACGTCGTCGAGGGCATCGCGCGCGGCAGCGGGAAGACGGGCGACTGGGCATCTGTTCGCCCACGTACTGCTGGTCGCTGCCGAGCCTTGTGCGTGAGTTCCTGGAGTCTGCGAGCTTTACCTGGGAGGGCGGCGAGGGCACGCAGCCGTACGTGTTCTACGTCGCGACCTACGGGACCACAATCGGCGCCGTGGTCAGCTCTGCGAATAAACTGCTGGTCAAAGACAGTCTTCGCATCGATGGAGCGTTCGGCGTCCGAATGCCCGACACGTGGACGCCGATGTTCGACGTCTCGGACGCGCAGAAGGTCGCGCGGCGCAACGAGGTGGCGGATAGGCGGATCCGGAAGATTCGAGAGTTGATCGACTCACGGGCGACGGGTTGGCACGCCGGTATTCCTTCTCCCGGCTTCGCGGGCGGCATCTACGGCAGGGTCTACGAGAACTCGTTGCGCCGCACGGACGAGTTCACGGTGGGGGAGGAGTGCATCGGCTGCGGGCTTTGCGCGCGCGAATGCCCCGTTGGCGCGATCCAGATGCAGGATGACCGTCCCGTTTGGACGACGGAGAAGTGCGCCGCATGCCTGCGCTGCCACCACAGCTGCCCCGAGTTCGCCATCCAGCGCGGGCCGAAGACCCGTGCGCATGGTCAGTACCTGCATCCGTAGTGTACAACCCTTCTACCTGCGGAATGACGAAAAGGGACTGTCCCTTTTCGGCATTTAAGGGTGTCGTGGCGGAGGCGCTTGTCCTCGTACATCGCCCTGTCCGCCCGGCGGAGTGCATCTTCGAAGGGAAGCTCCCCGTTGTCAGTGAAGGACCCGAGGGCTATATCGAGCGTGATGGACTCGTCGCTGTTCTCGCGGCAGGCAGCCTTGATTCGATCGATGAGCTCGCGCGCGCCGTCCGCGTCGATTCCGGGGCAGAAGAGCAAGAACTCGTCGCCGCCCAAGCGTATGGGGACGCAGCCTTCGGGCGCCGCGTCTTGAATGACGGCCGCGGCCCGGCGCAGGAGCATGTCGCCCTACTCGTGTCCGCGCGTGTCGTTGACGGTCTTGAGGTAGTTGCAATCCGCCATGATCAGGCTGCGCGGATGGTCATCGTTGTGCCGGTTGAGCTTCTTGCGCGACTCGAGGTAGTTGCGGTTGTACAGGCCCGTCAGCTTGTCGCGGAACGAGAGCTCCTCGAGCTGGCGCTCGAGCACGACTCGTTTGGTGACGTCGTTGATGACGCCGATGATCCCTATGACCTCGCCGTTTTTGAAGACCGCCGATTTCTTGATCTCGAAGAACGCTGGGAACTCGGAGGTCGAGAAATCGCTGACGTACTCGCTGCCCTCGCCGGTCTTGAGGATCTTGAGGTCGTTTTCGTAATAAAACTTGGCCAGCTCGGGGTTCGTCTGAACCTCGAGGTCGGTTTTGCCGAGGATACTGTGCTCCTCGCCGCCGTTGAGGAAATTGCACAGCTCGGTGACGAAGCGATACTTGCACTCGGTGTCCTTGAAGAAGATGTTCGCCGGCGCGCTCTCGATGAACGGCATGGCGTCTTCGAGGTCAATGGTGCTCGTATCGTACATGTGCCCTTACCTCCGGTTCGCTCAGCCGAATCGTTCTCGGATTTCAGCTATATGGAAATTTCTGCTCTAGTTAATACCGTTCGGGAGAGGGGCGTTCGTTTCCCCGTTATTTTCATAATGAGCGTGGGGTTGTCTGATTTGATTAAAAGATTTACTTACATGTATTTGTGTAGGTAAAGAGGCCCGCGAGGAGCTCTTCTTTGCAGCGACCTGCGGTTTTGTAAATGGTTCGAACTTTTACCTACAGGAAAACATGTAAGTAAAAGTTCGAACTAATTTCGAAAGAAGCGCCGTGGCTCTCGATTGTCACGCGGGATGACGAAAAGGGACTGTCCCTTTTCGTCATCCGGTGGCCTAATCGTAGCGCGGCCGCCGCCGCGGTCCTAGCAACGCCTGGTTGCGCGGGACTACAGATGGCGCGGTGGGCTGCGCCGCGCGCGACTCTACGGTGCGTAAGCGGTCCTTTGCGATGGGCTGTCTCACAATGAGCTCAACGAATCCGGACGCGTCCTGCCTGTAAGCTCTACCCTGAGCAGGATGCGCAGACGCGATTCCATATTGTGGGTTCGAGAATGATCTACACTTTTTGCAACCGTCACGGTTTATTCAAGTGCCACGTGCCGTCTTTGCGGCGCGCGAAATGATGGGAAGCGCTTGCGCGCTCCGAAAATGGCAAATCTTGCAAAGCTACACTGCAAGATTTGCGATAGAAATCGTGGACCAGCTTGGAAATGGCTGCTTGATTGAGGTACGAACGAAACATCGCAGTTGTCTAGGGAGGGGGTTCGCATGTCTGAGATACAGCATCGCTGCGGATGGGTGAACCTGACGAATCCGCTCTATGTGGCATATCACGATTATGAGTGGGGCATGCCTTGTCACGACGATCGCATGCTTTTCGAGCTGCTTGTGCTCGAGGGATTCCAGGCGGGACTTTCGTGGGAGAGCATCCTTAACAAACGGGAGGCATTCCGTGCGGCGTTCGATGGCTTTGACGTGCGCGTGGTGGCAGGCTATGGCGAGTCGAAAGTCGCCGAGTTGATGGCCAATCCCGGTATCGTGCGCAACCGGCGCAAGATCGAGGCGGCGATCGCAAATGCGCAGGCGTTCATGCGGGTGCAAACCGAATGGGGGAGTTTCGACTCGTATCTGTGGGCTTTCGTGGACGGCGGGCCCGTTATCGAGGACTGCTCCGAGCACATCACGAGCCCACTTGGCGACCGTGTCTCCGCCGATCTCAAGCGCCGCGGGTTCAAGTTCGTGGGGCCGGTCATCACGTATAGCTATCTGCAGGCTACGGGCGTGATCTGCGGGCATGAGCGAGGTTGCGACTTGAGTGCGCTCGACTGATGGCGTGCGACCGAAGATGCTCGACGCTCAAGAGCGCCTGGGGCACATATTTCTTGATGCGCTCGATATCGGCATCGCTTAGAAAATCGTGCGAGGCTCGCACGGAGCGTTCCCAAACGCAAACAAGCTGGTCAATGAGTCGCTGCGGTCGGGTATTGAAGTTCTTTGATCGTGGCCGATTCGATGAGGGCAAGTGACGGGAGAAAAGGAGCTATATAAAAACCGGCCTTTGGGGTTGCTGCTTTCCCAAAGGCCGGCGGCTTGTCTTACAGCGCTTGCTACAGCGTTTGAACGCGCTCGATCCAGTTGTCCACCTGCTGCTGAGGCGTGATCTGACGGCTTCCGCCCGTCGAGTCGAACTGGATCGCGAGGCTTGGACCTGCGGTTGCCCCTGCGACGGCGCTTTCGATATCGTCAAGGGTAGAGCCCTCCCAGCCGCCGTTGGTCGCAAAGGCGACGATGGTCTTGCCCGCCCAATCGACGCTGCCCATGAACGTCTTGACCGCCGGCGCCATGGTGTACCACCAGGTGGGCGTGCCTACCGCGATGACGTCGTAGCCGCTCGGGTCGAACTCGAGCGCTTCGATCGCGGGCTCGTAGCCCGCGTCGACCTCGCGATGGACCTGCTCGACGGTCTCGTCGTAGTCGCTCGGATAGGGCTCTATGGTCTCGATACGGCAGATATCGGCACCGCAGGCGTCTGCGAGCTGCTCGGCGATTTTCTCGGTATTGCCGTTTGACCAGCTGTAATAGACAACGAGCATCTTCTTGTCCATCGCTATGCCTCCAACGCGTTGTAGTGCTCGTCATCGAAGGGCTCGAGCCACTCGTTGGAGCAGTTCTCGCCGGGGTACTCGAAGGCGAGGTGACTGAACCAGGAGCCGGCCGCGGCACCGTGCCAGTGCTTGACGTTCGCGGGGATCTCGACGACGTCGCCGGGGCGCAGGCGCCGGGCGGGCTTGCCCTCCTCTTGGTACCAGCCTTCGCCGTCGACGCAGATAAGAACCTGGCCGCCGCCCTTGCTCGCGTGGTGGATGTGCCAGCTGTTGCGGCAGCCCGGCTCGAAGGTCACGTTGTGGATGGCCAGGTAGTCGCCGGGGCCGGTGAGCGACTTGAGATAGCTCTGGCCGACGAAGTACTGCGCGAAGGCGTCGTTGGGATCGCCGAGGCCGAAGAACCCGCCGTGGGTCTCGGGGCCCGCGGGCTTCTTGCCGTCCGCCGCGCCGTCGCCCGCCGCGCCGTTGCTCAGCACGTCGGCATAGTTGCCTTCGTTTATGGACAGGAAGGCAGACGAGCTCCTCAACGGATGGGTCTCGAACGGCACCGCCGAGGACGCGGGGACCGTCTCGCGCAACGGCCGTACCTGGCTCGTGGCAAAAAAGGCCGAAAAGAGCGGCGATGCGAGCTACGAGCTCTTGTCTGACGTGGGCGAGGCGGGCTGTGTCCGGGTGACCCTCGAGGGCCTCGAGCCCGACTCCGCCGATGCGAAAGCGTACCTGGACAGCTTCGTCCCCAACGACGAGAAGACCGTCAAGGACGACTACCAGAAAGCTTGCGAGATCAAGTTCGACGAGGTGGTCGCCGACTTCGGCAAGTAGCGGGCGCGATTGCCCCAAACGCGCGGCGGGGCGGCGAGGGGGAGGCCCCTCTTGCCGCCCCGCCGCACGCCGCGCCCTTATTCTTCCTTGATGCCGGGGACGATGCTGCCCTCGGCGACGGCGTGGACGGCGAGGCGCAGGATGTTGCCGTAGCCCGTCTTTGCGAGGATCTCGCCGATGCGCCGCTTGACCGTGCCCTCAGAGAGGTAGAGCTCGGCGGCGATCTCCCGCCGGGTCTTCGCCTCGCACACCAGCCGCAGGATCTGGATCTCCTCCTCGGTGAGGGCGCTCGCCCCCGAGAAGACCGAGTCGACGGGCGCGGGGAACGTCGAGTAGCCGGCGAGCGTGCTGCGGATGACGGAGAGAAGCTCGCCTATGCCCGCGCTTTTGTAGACGAAGCTGTCCACGCCGGCGTTCCTCGCCTGAGCCCGAGGTCCCGCAGCAGCGCCCGCATCGAGTCGTTGAGCAACAAGGACCTCCCGCCCGCGTCGACGACCAGGGCGCCCACGGGCACCGTGTTCATGGTCTCGGCGATGGAGAAGCGGGTGAGCTCGCTTTTGTGTCGCTGGACGTCGCCGACGAGGGCGAGGAGCGCCCGAGCGAGGAAGAACGGCGCGTCGACGAGGGCGACGAGGTTCCAGACGCCCCCGAGCGCTTCCATGGCGGGCGGCGCGCAGAGCGCGAGGAGCGCCGCCGCCATAAGGTCGAGGGGGTCCTTCTTTCTGACGGCCAGCGCGGCGCCGCAGGCGAATGCCGCGGCGTTCGCCCACAGGCGCCACGACCAACCGGCGCCGAGGGCCACGGGAGCGAGGTAGGGGTTTCCCACGAATGCGCAGCAGCAGGTGAAGTCGACCGCCATGTACAGGTGCGCGGCGACGAGGAGCTCGAAGGCCGCGCCGAGGCGCCCTTCCGCACCTCCGCGCCTCGCCAACAGGAGCGGCAGGTGCACCGTCTGCGCCGCGGCGCCGAGGAGCTCGCATGCGAGCAGGATGGCCAGACAGGCGTCGTTGAGGGGCGGGGGCGTCATGGGCGCTCGCCTCCCGAGCGGACGCGGAGCACGAGGCGCAGCGAGCCTTCCTCG
>NZ_DAWEMK010000092.1:5720-7360 GCF_052362415.1 Paratractidigestivibacter sp.
GTACATGAGCACGGGGTCCTCGCTCTCGAACGCGACGAACGCGAAGTCGTAGATGCAGTCGTAGATGACGCTCATCTCCTGCGCTGGGAGGGGGTGGGCAAGGTCGACCACGGCGGCGCAGTCGATGCCGACGGCGCGCAGGTCGCCCGCGAGCTCGCTCGCGATGAGCCGGATCCGGTCGCAGTCCAGCTCCGGGTCCGCCTGCTCCGCGAGCACGAGGCTGCCCTTGCGCTTGCAGTAGGCGATGAGGGTACACACCCGCTCGAGCTCCTTGCGCCTGACGGCGGGCGGGGCGTCCTTCTTTGCGGGGAGAGAGGACAATATGTCGGCGACGCGCGCGAGCGAGACGGAGAGCGCCGCCTCGACCTCGTCCACCAGGCGCTCTTCCGCCATGAGGCTCGACGTCGCTTGCGAGATCTGCCGCTCGTTCTCGAGCATGGCGTTCCTGCGCGCCAACTCCGATGACCGCGCGGCGAGGCTTCCCCTGACGCGGTTGAGGCCCGAGACGTCCTGCGCGAGGTGCGCTCAGCCGCCCGAGATGGGCCACGCATGGTGGCGCGTGTCCGCGTCGTCGGGCTCGGACCAAGAGAGGCTTCGCGGGGCGGATGAGGCGAGAACGCCGCGCGTCGCTCCCGAAAGCCCGCGCGCGGCGCGTGTCGCGCGGAACGTCTCGCCCTCGCGCGAGACGATGGCGAGGTCCAGCGGCAGGGCGTCGAAGGTGCGGCTGAGGAAGACCGTGGAAGGTATGAGCCCGAGGTCGAGCGAGAGCTCCAGGGCGCAGACCAGCACCAGGGCATAGGTGAGCGAGAAGTTGAGGCCCAAGATCGCCTCGAACCTGAGCACGTAGGCCACGCAGTAGGCGATTCCCACCAGAGCGACTCCGACGACGGGGGCGAGCATGAGCCGGAGGCGCCGCCGCGCGGCATAGGCGAGGCTCGCGAAGAACGCCGCGTAGCACAGCACCGACCAGACGAGGAACACGGCGTGCGCCCAGCCGTAGGTGTAGTCCCCGATCATCCCGGGCGTCGGCTCGTCGAACAGAAAGAAGGCCTGGTGGCGGTTGTTGGTGAGGGCGAGCAGCGCGAGCGCGCAGGAGACCGCCAGGGCGGCGCGGAGCGCCCGACGGACCGGGGGCCGAGATGCGAGGCCCGCCGTCCGCGCGCCTATGGCCGCGCAGGACACGGGCAGAAGCGCCATGGGGATGTAGTACGCGTACCACAGCAAGGTCCCGAGCCCAATGTCGGCGACCTTCCACTTGACGATGACCAGCGCCATCCACAGGGCGAGCAGCCCGGCCACGGCGGCAAGAAGGTGCCTGACCTCGGCGTCCGGGCAGCGCAGCCAAGCGGTCACGCCCCAAAGCGAGAACGCGACGAGGGCGATGCGCATGTGAACGGCGCGATCGAGCAGCCAGCCTGCGGGGCTCGCCAGGACTGCGGCCTCCCGCTCCGAGGCGAAGCCCTCCGCAGGGGGGAGGGCCGAGCACGACCGCGGCGGCCATGAGCAAAAGGGCACAGAGCCCCGCAAGGGCGCAGGCGGCCACGGCCGCGCGGGGCGGCTTGCCGGACTCCTGCGGGCTTTTGGATGGCCTGGTCACCCCACGTCGCCTCTCCTTGAATCGGCCGTTATCAGAAGAATAG